>ONUG01000008.1:27567-29781 GCA_900320965.1 uncultured Bacteroidales bacterium
CCTGGAGGTCCTGCTGCTGCAGGGATATGTTGTGCACCAGGGCGTAGTCGATGCACTCCCGCAAGGTCCATGGGCCATGGTCCTGAGCCCAGGCTGATAGAGGAAGCAGCAAGGCTATGGATAAGAGTATCTTTTTCATGGCTATTTCTTCTCGATTATCTGGTTGCCGCGAACCTTGTCACCTTCCTTCAGGCCGGACTTGATTTCGATGTTGATTCCGTCGGAGAGTCCGGTGGTGACGAGGGTCTTCTCATATTTCTTGTCTCCCTTTGCGAGATAGACATAGGTCGAATCTCCCTGGAACTCAAGGGCGCTCTCAGGGATGGAGATGACGTTCTCAACCCCTTCCAGCTGGATTTCCGCGTTGGCGCTGTAGCCGGAACGGACGGTTACCGAATCCGGGACTATGACTGCTGCCTTGATCTCGAACTCGTTGGTCCCGTTCTTTTCCTGGGCCTTCGGAGAGATGAACTCCATCACTGCGTCGAACTTCAGGTCATCGATCGCGCCCACGGTTATGGTCATAGGGAAACCTTCCTTGACCCTTCCTACCTCGGTCTCGTCGATGAATCCGTCGAAGATCAAGTCGTTCATGTTGGCGACCGTGGCGATGGTGGTACCGTCATTGAATGTATTGCTCAGGATGACCGAGTTACCGACCTTGACCGGAATATCGAGGATGAGGCCGGTTATCGTGGAGCGGACAAGGGTCGAGCTGGACTTGGCGTTGCTGCGCGAAACTCCATCCCTCACGACCTCCAGGGTCTCCACGGCGGCGTTCTTCTCTTCCTTGGCCTGCTGGAGGGCCTGGCGGACCTGCTCGAACTCTTCGGCGCTCACTACCTGCTTGTCATAGAGAGCCTTCTCGCGGTCGTAATTGGTCTGTGCCTGCTTCAGGTTGATGTCAGCGAGGCGGACCCGGCTCTGGGCGGAACTCAGGGAACTCATTTCCGGAATCACCTTGACTTTTGCGATGACCTCACCCTCGGTGACCATCTGTCCTGCCTCCTTGTAGAGTTCGGAGATGATGCCGCTGATCTGAGGCTTGATGTTGACCTCGTTGCGAGGGATGATCTTGCCTGTCATCACGGAAGTCTTGTGGATATCCATCACTTTAGCTTCCAACTGTTCGTACTTGATTTCCTTCGGTCTGGAATTCTTCCACAGGGCGACGAATGTCCCGATGAAGACCAGGGCGACCAGCGCCAGGAGGATGTACTTCAAATTCTTTTTCATATCGTTCTACATTATCATTTATTCTTCTCTCATTGCATCTACCGGCTTGATATTCATAGCTCTGAGCGCCGGCGCCAGGCCTGCCAGGATTCCCAGCACGGCGAGCAGGGAAAGCACTCCCAGGGCGGTCCAGAACCCAATCTGGAAGGATACCGGTCCAATCTCAGGATTGGCCGAAATGATCTTTCCGACCAGGGCCAGCAATCCAACGGACACCAGTATTCCCAGCATTCCGGCGATCACGGTCAGTCCGACGCTCTCGGTGATGATCTGTGACAGTATCATGTTCGGCGTTGCTCCGATGGCCCTCCGGATACCGATCTCCGTGGTTCTTTCCTTGACGGTGACCATCATGATGTTCGAGACACCGATGGCACCGGCCAGCAACGTTCCGAGCCCTACGAGAAGCACGAGGATATTCACACCCTTGAAGAGATTGTCCACGATTGAGAATATCTTCTTGGTATCAAGTACCATGATGGCGTGCTTGTCGGTCGGGTCTATGGTATGCCTCCTGGCAAGGAGGCTCTTGACCTTGTCCTGCATAACCTTGGAGTCGGCTCCCTCCTTTACGGTGAAACACATGATATCGAACTTCCCTCCTTTCTGGAGCAGTTTGTCCATCAGAGGAGCAGGAATTACCACTGATTCAGTTGAACGTCCATTGATGCTGATGTTTGAACTCCGGGCATCAACGCCAATGATCTGATACTGCATATCCCTGACCTTCAAGTATTTTCCGCAAGGGTCATCTCCTTCGGGGAATATATTCTCCCACACTCGCTTTCCAAGAACGCAGACCTTCCTTTCCTGCTGGCAGTCTACTTCATTAAGCCATCTTCCATAAAGCATCTCAGGAGCTTCAACGCCGGAATATTCATAATCCAGTCCTTTGAGATTTGCGGCGTAGGATCGGCCGCCATGAGAGACTTCGCTTCCCCAGTCACTGTACATCGGAGTTACGATGGCGGCTTCCTG
>ONUG01000046.1 GCA_900320965.1 uncultured Bacteroidales bacterium
GCCGGCTATTGCGAGGTGGCCGAGATGTGGGCATATTATGTGGACAACATGGTCTACAAGGAGCGTTACGGATCTATCCCTCGCAGAGGCTACTCCAATTGGTTCCATCCTGACATCCTGGTCTCTTTGGAGGAAGGTGGTGTCACCAGGGCTGAGATATGCCAGGCCCTAAGGCCGTCAGTCACGAATGTGACCGCTTTCAGGGATGAGCTTATCAATGTCTGTCCTGCAAAGAAGACCCTTATAACCAACGCGTTTAAAAGATCCACGAGGTAAGAATCCGCCACCCGCCGCATTTTTATTTGTGATTTCGAGAACTATTCGTATCTTTGCAATCCACTTTAGGCGCGGGTGGCGAAATGGTAGACGCGCTAGTTTCAGGAGCTAGTGTCAATTGCGACGTGTGAGTTCGACTCTCATCCCGCGCACGGAAATCAGCCTCAGGAATTCCCTGAGGCTGATTTGTTTTCCGCTAAGTGGGTATATCAACTTTTTTTGTAACTTTGAGGATTGAATCGCAAGTATTTGTTTATGAAAAAAGTAATTCTCCCATTACTGGGCATCCTCGTCGCGGCGAGCCTTGGGGCACAGACCCTCCAGACGTCATATCTCTCTGATGATTTCGTGTATTCCTACAGGCTTAATCCTGCGTTTCACTCAGACCACGGTTTCGTGGGTCTTCCCTTTCTGGGTGTGACGTCCGGTGCCTTCAAGGGTGATTTCTCTCTGAATAATTTTTTCTATAAGATTGACGGGAAACATGTTTCCTTTGCGGATGACGCGGTCTCGTCGGAGAAGTTCCTGGGCAATTTCAAGAAGGGACTCAACAAGTTCAACTCTGAGAATTATGTCAATCTCCTCGCTGTCGGCTTCAGGTCTGGTGGCCTGTACAACATCGTGGATTTTAACATTCGTAACTACAACAGCGGTAAGTTGCCTTATGACCTAGCCCGTTTCCTCAAAGACGGACCTTCTACTGATGGAACCTACGATCTTTCAGGACTTAAGGGACATTCTTCGACCTTTTTTGAGATTGGAATCACTTCTTCGTGGAAGGCGACGCGTAAGCTCACTGTCGGGGTCCGCTTCAAGGGTGTCATAGGTTTCAACAACTCCTACATCGACATGGACCGCATGACCATCGCTCATTCCGGGGAGAACTGGACTGTCAATTCTTCCGGTGTGATCGCGTCCGCCTACGATGGATTCAAGATCGCTTCCGTCCCGTCTTATTATGATCCTTCTGTGGCTCTTATTGATTTCCACAAGACTCAGATTGGCGAGCCGAAAGGTATCATGAACGGTTATGGTGTGGGGGCTGATCTTGGGGTGCTGTATGACGATAGTTCGTGGCAGCTTTCCGCATCCTTGTCTGACATAGGGTGCGTGTTCTGGTTCCATAATTTTTACGGGCATTCTCCTTCGCAGGCTAAGTCTTATTCCGAGGTTTACTCGTCTAGGGTTGACATGCTGGGTGATGCCATGAATTTCATCATGGAGGATGAGTTCCAGACTCTTGGTTTATTGCCTGTCACTGTGCGTCTGGGAGCGAAGTATCTTTATCTTTCTGACATTTCATTTGGTGGTCTCGCGACATTCCGCTACGATGACATTTGCCCATTCTGGGATGTCAGGGGTAGTGTGAACTACAAGCCTATCAAACAGATAGAGTTGATCGGCAGTCTTGGTGCCGGAAGTCTTGGAGTCAGTGCCGGTGCTTTTGTCAACGCCAAGTTGGCATTCCTGAATATCTTCGCGGGCACCGACAATCTCCTTGGTACATCCGGTTCGACATTTATTCCTTCCACAAAGGGAGCTCCTAATTTCGTCGCCGGCCTTAACGTCATCTGGTAATATTACATATTTAAAGTCGGAACAAAAAAAAAAGTTCTGCCGACCTGCGCTTCGCGCCCTATCCGGGTAAATGGTCGGCAGAACTTTTTTTGTTCCGACTTTCAGAAACTATAATATGTTAGAATGAATGGGTTCCGGGACCGACTTCGTGGATGGTGTAACTGTCGTCTGAGAGGGGATTGGCCAAGGCCTCTTCAACACTCTTCGGGACATACACTGTGGCTGTCGAGCCGAAAGGAACCGTGACTTCCACTTTAACTGTCTTGCCGTCATGGCTGACGTGCGATTCGGCCATGCCATAAGGAGTCTGAGTCGTGTACTTCACGTCGGGAAGTTCCTTGACGGGAATAGGACGGACAATAATGTGCTTGAATCCAGGAGCTTCCGGATCCGTGTTCATTCCAGCCAGATCTTTTGAGAGCCATGTGAGCCCGCCGCCGAACATAGGGTGGTTCCTTGAACCGCCGCCGTCCCATGCTTCCCAAGTCGTTGTGGCACCTTGCTCAATCCACCAACCGAAGCTGGGGTAGTCCCGCTGGTTCATGATCGTGTAAGCGAGGTCGGCCATCCCGTTCATCGCCAAGGTCTCGAACAGGAACCTGGTGGCTATGAAACCTGTGTTGGCGTGACCTTTATACTTGACTGCCAACTCGTTCCTAAGGGTCGCACAGACATCTGCGTAGTGCTCCTTGGGGACTCCCATGTACAGGGCGAACACATTGCTTCCGTAATCTCCGTAAGACTTCTCCTCAGGATTGTAGTACGCTTTGTCAAATACTTCTTTGATGGTCTCGCACAGTCTGGCATATTCCTCAGCCTCGGCTTTCCTTCCCAGGGCTTTCGCCGCCAGATGGGTGTTGTGGGCGCAGAGCCAATAATAGAAGGTGTGGACCAGGGAAGCGTCAGGATTCTCATAAGGAGGCACCCAGTCGCCCAGGCTGAACCACATGGTCTCGGCCGCGTCAAGAGCGGCTTTCTGGACATAGACAGTGCCGTCCGGACGGGTCCAGTATTCAAAGAACTTAGTGTAGGCCTTCATCCCTTCAAAGCTCTTCTCGAGCACTGCCCTGTCACCATACCTGAGGTAAAACTCCCATGGCATCACGCAGATGGCCGCTCCCCAGGCGGGACCTCCGCCGCACATCGGCTCCCACGGGGCGCCGTTGGGCACATGTCCGGTCTTGGGGTTCTGGCTTCCGATCACGTCTCCGATCCATTTATTATAGAAGGAAGCGGCATCGAAGGATTCCAGGACAGCCGCCATGGCGATCTCGCCGTCTCCGGTGTAGGGAAGACGCTCCCTGTGGGGGCAGTCGGACGCGATGGCGCTGTGCATGTTGTCCATCTGGGAGCGCTGGAATATCGTGACAATATTCTCGAACAGGGGATTCGAGCTTTTGAATGTCGAGTTGACGGGGACATTGGTGTTGACCGCCTCGGCTGTCAGCTGCTCTGCCGTGAGATCCTTTATTCCTGAGACCACAACCTCCCTGAACACGAACCATGTGAACCTCGGGGCGAAATCGACAGGGTCGCTTCCGGCGAATATGTATTCGCAGCGGGGACTGGGATATTCGCTGATGTATTCAACTTTCAAGGTGTCCCCGGCGTTTCCGGTTATGCCCTTGAAGTTGGCCCATCCGGAGATTACGGTGCCGAAATCGACCTTGTAGGATCCATTGTCCAGCTTCTCGAAAGACTGGGGCTTAAAGACTTCGGTGACTTTGTCGGTCGGGCCGTTGTTGGCGGTCAGGGGACCGTCCGGAGTGGAGCGTTTGACGGCCGCGGTCCAGGAGGAATCGTCAAAGCCGGGCTTGTCCCAGCCGGGTTGCTCCTCTCTGGCGTCGTAGGCCTCGCCGGCCCAGATGTCTCCGAATATGAAAGGGGACTCGGCGGCCTTCCAACTTGTGTCAGAGGAGATGTGCTCCTTATGGCCGTCCTTGTAAGTCAATTCTATACGGGCGATGAGTCTCGGCACTCCGTAAGGCTCGCACTGCGCTGACTGCGCGGTCGGGCGGGTGTGGAAAAACCCGTTTCCGAGGGTGACTCCGATCGCGTTGGCTCCTTTTTGGAGCATCTGGGTGATGTCGTAGCCCAAGTAGAGGGTCCTGTACGCTGTCACTTCAGGATCGAGGGGAATGCGGGGGTTTGTCCCCAGATAAGGTCTTAAGGTATAGTCGGTTAGACCCGGGGCGAAGAAGTCGTTCCCAACCTTCTCGCCGTTCACCCTAGCCTCGAAATATCCCAGGCCGCTGATGAAGAGGTTGGCGCTTTCCAGATTCCCGTCCACATTGAACTCTTTCCTGAACATGGGGTAGCGGGTGTACCAGTTGCCGCGCTCGTCCTTTTGCCATGCCGCGCCAATCCATTCAGCGTCCCAGCCGTCTTTGGCCGGTCCGGTCGTCAGCATAGCGGGGGCGCTCCATGCGGAGGCCTTGCCGTCCTTGTCCCAAATCCTGACTTTCCAGAAATAGTCGGTCATCGGCTCAAGGGCAGGGCCGGAATAGGCCACGAGGTGCGACTCTCCGGAGTCTGTCTTGCCGGAATCCCAGATGGTCACCTTGCCGTTCTTGTCTGTGGAAACGATTATCTGACAGGCTGTTTGGTCTGTTGAGTTAATCCAGCTCATCCTCGGCGCGGAACCCGGCTCCACCAGGACATCACCATCCTGGAACTCTGTCCGCAACCCAGTCGGCGCGTTCTTCGAACATCCGATAATGCCGATCAGCGTAAAAAAGGCAATGATAACTTTTCTCATAATGAATAATGACTATACTCTGGCGATGGAATAGACAGGGGCGATCTCGGACAGACGGTCGCGGGCATTGAGCCCGTCGAGCTCGACAATGAATATGAACTCGTTGACCTTGACCCCATATTCCTTACCGTCAATCACAAGCTTAGTGGCCTCCAACGCCTTGGCTATGCCTTCGGCTGTACCACCCGTGGCTAGGACATCATCGACGATCGAGACATGGAACACACCGTCCTCCGCTTTGCCGGCAGCAATGTCAGAGTTGCGGTAGATCAGTTTGTCAGCTCCATATTCCTTCATGATCTCGATGGTCTGAAGGTCATTGCCGCTGTAAGGAAGCTTGCCCCTCTTGCGGAACAGAATGATGTTGTCCACATCGCAGTCCGCTATTAGCAGGGGAGCGGCGAACAGAAATGCCCTTGCCTCAGGGCAGGCGACGGATGGCGCGGTCACGAGTTTCCCGACGGCGTCGGTCACCTCCGCGAACACTTTACGGTCTTGAAGATAAGGGATAATGTCCACGAACTTGATCCCGGGGGTGGGGAAGTCCTGGTAGAATTTCAGATGTTCCTCAAACATGGCTGTTGAAAACTTTGTGGATTTATTGTATAACAAAGATATGGATTTTCTCTGGTTATCGGGCTAAATTTGTGATTAGATTGAGTGAGTATTGTCCAACTTATTATAATTATGTCAACAAAACCCATCCTTGCGGCCGCTGTGGCGGCGCTGGCCTTCTCTTTTGCCGCGAAGGCCCAGACCAATGTCCAGACGTTTTACGATTTCGGTAAGGATCGTAAGTACGTGACCACCACCTTCGAGATGTTCAAGGGCGACAAGTTCGGTGACACCTTCTTCTTCATCGACCACTACTACAACTCTACCGACAAGAATCTCAAGGGCCTTCAGAACAGCGGACCTGCTAATGGAAGCTATTTCGAGATTGAGCGCGGAATCAATTTCTGGCAGGACAGCAACCTCAAAGATTTCAGCCTGCATCTTGAATATGACGGACTGATCACCGGAGGTGGGTACAATCAGGGAACATATTGCTTCGGAGCGAAATATTTCTTCCACTCGGCAGACTTCTCCAAGACCCTGTCCCTCTATGCCATGTATGAGCACTTCAACTCCAAGGTCACTCCTAAGCCTGGCGTTCCCCTGAAGTTCACCGCGGTTTGGGGACTTAGTAATCTTTTCGGTGTGAAGGGCTTGACTTTCAAGGGATTCGCTGATTTCTGGGGAAATAAGCAGTTCTTTGGAACAAAAGAGACCGGTTGGTCTTTCCTCACCGAGCCTCAGCTTTGGATGAACCTCGGCGGCGCGTTTGACAACCATCTGGACATCGGTTGCGAGATCGAGATCTCCAACAACTTTGTCGCGGAAGGATTCCTTGTCAATCCTTGCCTCGGTCTTCGTTGGGCTTTCTAGTCTGATATAGGAAAAACCACTCTAATCACATTATAACACATGTCTGAAACAAATACCGTAGCCAAGACCCCTGAGAAGAAGGGCTGGCTTACAAAACTATTCGGGTTTGACCCGTCCAAGATGAAAGTCTCCACGGAGATTGTGGCCGGAATCACCACATTCCTCGCCATGTCCTACATCTTGGCGGTGAATCCTTCCATCCTGGCCGACACCGGGATGGATAAGAACGCCCTGTTCACCACCACGGCGATCGCCTCGATTATCGCCACTCTCGTTATGGCGATTTACGCCAAACTGCCGTTCGCCCTTGCTCCTGGCATGGGTCTGAACGCGTTCTTCTGCTATTCGGTGTGTCTGGGAATGGGATATTCCTGGCAGTTCGCCCTCACGGCCGTCCTCATCGAGGGTCTCATATTCGTGATACTTACTCTGACGAATGTGCGTGAAGCGATTGTGAATGCCTTGCCGATGTCGATGAGAAAGGCGATTGGAGCCGGTATCGGGTTGTTCATCGCCCTGATCGGACTTAAGAGTGGCGGGATCGTAGTCCCCAACGAGGCCACACTTGTGGATCTCGGCGCTCTGACCAGCGGTCCTGGCCTGCTCTCTGTCATCGGTCTGATTCTCACCGGAATCCTTGTGATCCTGAATGTCCCGGGGGCCCTTCTGATCGGAATCATCGGGACCGCCCTGATCGGTATTCCTATGGGAATCACCAAACTCGGCGGCTTCATCTCCGCTCCCCCGAGCATCGCTCCGATCTTCTGCAAATTCGACTTCAGCCAGGTCTTCAGTCTTGACATGCTGGTGGTCGTGTTCACTTTCCTCTTCGTGGACATGTTCGACACCATCGGCACCCTCGTGGGAGTCACCACCAAGGCCGACATGGTTGATGAGAAAGGCAAGCCGGTCCGTCTGAACCAGGCTTTCCTCGCGGACGCCATCGGCACCATGGCCGGAGCTGCCCTCGGAACCAGCACCGTCACGACCTATGTCGAGAGCGCCTCTGGAGTCGCCCAGGGAGGTCGCAGCGGACTTACTGCCGCCACCACCGCCGGCTGCTTCATCCTGGCCCTTTTCTTCGCTCCGGTCTTCACGGCCATCCCTGGATCGGCTGTCTGCCCGGCCCTCGTGATTGTGGGCTTGTTCATGCTCAGCCCGATCAAGGACATCCCTCTCGACGACTTCTCTGAGGCCATTCCCGCCTACCTCACCATGATACTGATGCCAATGACTTATTCAATCTCCCACGGAATCCTCATCGGCCTGATCGCCTATGTGGTTCTGAATCTTTGCACTGGGAAAAAGGAGAAGGTCAGTTGGTTCATGATTGTGTTGGCGATTCTGTTCGTTTTAAAGTATATTTTCCTGTAAGTTGTTGATAATAATAAAATTAACAATAACGTTACCAGGCTGTTGATAACTTTAGCGATTATTTGTTTCGAAGGGACGTTTTATCTATTATATTTGTCTACGAATGTTCGGACTGCCTACACAGTCCGAACATCTTTACCCCCCAGGGGACCGACCTTTCCACAGACAACATGATTGCTTCCGACTAATCAAGCAAACAACAATATATATATGGATGTAACTGTACGCAAGACCAATGGCTCGTTCGAGGAGTACGACAAGGTCAAATTGATGAGCGGGATCCGCGAGGCCTACAAGACGGCCGGCGAGGAGTGTCCCGAGGCGGTTGTGGTGTCAATCGCCGAGAACCTCTACATCTACGACAAGATCACTAGCCGCGAGATCCGTCGTCAGGTGGAGGAAAGCCTCATGTCAATCAACAAGAAGGTGGCAATCGCCTACATCGAGAAATTCGATGCCGGCCTTGACCTTCGTAAGAAGAGGGACTTCATCAAAGACTATATCGCGGCATCGAACGCCGCCACGGGATCGAAGTTCGACGCCAACGCCAATGTGACCCGCAAGAACATAGTGACGCTTGGCCAGGAACTCTACAAGGAGAACAACATCAAGCAGAACCGCTACATCATGAAGGACAAGATCAAGTCGATGTACGGCCGCGGAATGGCCAACCAGTACATCAAGGATCTTGAGAGCCATGTCCTTTACAAGCATGACGAGAGCGGCACTCCCGGCTACCCTTACTGCGTGGCCATCACGATGTATCCCTTCCTGACCGACGGTCTGCGCAATCTCGGTGGTGTCTCCATAGCCCCGACGGATCTCAAGTCTTTCTGTGGCGAGTTCATCAACCTCGTGTATTCCATCTCCTCCCAGTTCATGGGCGCGGTGGCCACACCTGAGTTCCTGATGTACCTCGACTACTTCATCCGCAAGGACTACGGTGACGATTACATCGAGCATCTCGAGGATGTCGTCGAGATGAACGTCAAGAAGAGGACTCTCGTCAAGGTTATCGACAACTATTTCCAGCAGGTGGTACATTCCATGAATATGCCCGCCGGCAACCGTGGCTATCAGACCGTGTTCTGGAACATCAGTTACTTTGACGAGCCCTACTTCCGCGGCGTTTTCGGCGATTTCCGTTTCCCGGACGGCAGCGCTCCCAAGTGGGAGACGCTCTCATGGCTTCAGAAGCACTTCATGAACTGGTTCAACGAGGAAAGGAACCACTACATCCTGACTTTCCCCGTCGAGACCATGGCCTTGCTGACTGACGGAGCCGATGATTTCGCCGACCAGGAGTACGCTGATTTCACTGCCGAGATGTGGTCCAAAGGTCACAGCTTCTTCTGCTACCTGTCCGACAGCCCGGACAGCCTCGCGAGCTGCTGCCGCCTTCGTAACTCCTTGACCGATCTCGACAAGTCCGACTCCTCCCACAACCACACCACTCATCAGTACTCGATGGGAACCGCCTCGGTATCGACTGGCTCCAAGTCCGTTATGACAATCAACCTCAACAGGTTGATCCAGGATGCCACGAGGCGCTACTTCCTCGAGAAGAAGGGGATTATGATGCAGGGAGGAAAAGCCCTCCAGAGAGGGGACTACGACAAGAACCAGCTGTACGAGTACATCCGCGCCGCTGTGACTGAGGAGACCGAGAGGGTCCACAAGTACCAGAACGCCTTCAACGAGATCATCAAGGACTTCCTGAAGGCCCGCATGCTTGATGTGTACCAGGCCGGCTTTATCGACATGAGGCGCCAGTACCTGACTGTTGGAGTCAACGGCCTCACCGACGCCGCCGAATTCCTTGGCCTGACGATCAGCCCGAACCCTGAGTACAACGAGTTCGTGGACACGATCCTCGAGACCATCAACCGCTCCAACCGTAAGGACAAGACTCCGGACGCTATGTTCAACACTGAGTTCGTTCCCGGCGAGAACCTCTCCGGCAAGAACTACAAGTGGGACCAGAAGGACGGTTACTATGTGTCTCCTAAGCACAACATGTACAGCTCGTACTTCTACAACCCTGAGGACGACACCCTCTCGATGATCGACAAGTTCAAGCTCCATGGCAACGACTATGTCAAGCATCTTGACGGAGGTTCGGCTCTCCACATGAACGTCGCTGAGCACCTGTCCAAGGACCAGTACAGGCAGCTACTGAAGACCGCCGCCCACTACGGCACCAACTACTTCACATTCAACTGCCGCAACACGGTCTGCAACGATTGCGGGTACATCAGCAAGGACACTCTCGAGGTCTGTCCGAAGTGCGGAAGCCACAATCTTGATTACCTGACCAGGGTGATCGGTTACCTCAAGAGGATCTCGTCGTTCAGCGAGATGCGTCAGCAGGAAGCGGCTCACCGTTTCTACATCCATGAGGGGGCGAGGGAGACTGTCAAGGCCTCGGCTCCGGTCTACGTCGAGAAGACGAAAATATGATTAAATATGTCCCCCAGATGACCTCAGTGGTCATTGAGGAGATACCTGACAGGGTTACCTTGGCGGTTGACATCAGCAACTGCCAAGGTAATTGTGTTGGGTGCCACTCTCCTTTCTTGAAAGAGGATGTTGGTGAGGAGCTCACAAATGAGATCATTGACAAGCTTGTCGCTGACAATTACGGGGTGAATTGCTTTTTGTTCCTTGGTGAGGGGAATGATCCGGAGACGCTGATTTCCCTGGCGGACCATGTTCGGGAGATCGGGCTTTCGCCGGCGCTCTATTCTGGCCGTCGCGATGTCGAGAGGGCGCTCTACATGACTTTCGACTATGTCAAGGTCGGCCCCTACATCGAGCATTTCGGCCCGCTGAATTCTCCCACGACCAATCAGCGCCTCTACAAAGTCACTCACGACACCTCCGCCAAACCAGACTACCGTCTCACCGACATCACCTCCCGCTTCTGGCACCGCGGCATCGATCCCAATAAATAGTTTGCCGTCCTTGACGAAACCAAACCTCGCCTCCCTGCGCTTCGCGCCCTATCCGGGTAAATGGTCGGCGAGGTTTGGTTTCGTCGAGGACGCCTGAATCGCATAATGGCGCAGTGTGAGAGATTTCGGTTTGGGAAGTTATTGATATTCATGGATGTAATGGTGCGTAGCGAGAGTTTTTTCGGGGTCGTAAATTTGGTGTTATCCAATAATCCGTCGTAACTTTGCATTATGAAAATGTGTTTTAATTATAAAGTTATGAATAGGATGTTCGCATATATGGCAGCGGCTCTCGTGACAGTCGCTGCCATGATGTCGTGCGGAAGCAATGGAAAAGCCCTGCTTCCCAACGTCAGCGGAAAAGCCGGAGAGGTCATTGTCGTGGTCGACCGCGAAGAATGGGAAGGCAACCTCGGCAACGAGATAAGGGGACTGCTCGCGAGAGACTGTGAATTCCTGCCCCAGAGGGAACCTCTATATTCCCTGGTCAACCTTGCTCCAGGGTCCTTTACCGACATGTTCAAGTACCATCGGAATATCGTTATATTCAATGTCGACTCGACGGTCCAGAAGCAAGGAGTCATCTACCGGACGAATGTCTGGGCCAAACCCCAGTGCGTCATACAGCTCAACGCCTCATGTGCCGACTCAGCGATCGTGGTCCTTGCCAAGAACGGTGAGAACATCGCCGGTGCCATCGAGCAGGCTGAGCGCAACAGAGTCATCGCGAACACCCTCCTTTATGAGGAAGGCAAGCTTGCGGAAGTGGTTGACCAGATGATCGGCGGGAAGGTCCATTTCCCGACCGGGTATAACCTTAAGAAAGTCGCCGACGACTTCATCTGGATCGCCGATGAGAAGCAGTACACCACTCAGGGCGTTTTCATCTATAAGTATCCCGCCACAGAAGAGCAGCCTTTCACCGAGGAGCGCATCATCGCCCATAGGGACGCCTTCCTGCAGAAGTATGTTCCCGGGATGTTCGACAACACCTACATGATCACCAGCCAGTTCATCACCCCGGGCGTCAAGTTCCTGAAATATCACGACATGGACTTCGTCGAGACGAGGGGACTCTGGGAGGTCTACAACGATTTCATGGGCGGCCCCTTTGTCTCTCATTCCTTCTACAGCAAGGACGGGAAAGACATTATCGTACTTGAGGCGTGGGTCTATGCGGCGAAGTATGACAAGCGTCAGTACCTCAGGCAAGTTGAGTCCCTTCTTTACTCCTTTGAGTGGGACAAAGATGAGGATGCTGAGAAATAAGAGGTTTTGGTGTCAATTTTATTTTGAAGGCTCGAAAATAATCTCTATATTTGCAACCCAATTTGGCGCATAGCGTCTAGTGGGAATCCTGGTGGGTTCGTATAACGGTTAGTACTCGGGATTTTCATTCCCGCAATAGGAGTTCGATTCTCCTACCCACTACCAAAATATTAAAAAATAAAAACGATGGCAAATCACGCATCTGCAAAAAAGGCCAATCGCCAGAGCGAGAGGCACAGACTGCATAATAAGTATTATGCGAAGTCGACGCGAAACGCTATTCGCGCTATCAGGAACACTACTGACAAGAAGACCGCTGAGGAAGGAGCACCCAAGGTGTACGCTATGATCGACAAACTCGCGAAGATCGGCGTCATCCATAAGAACAAGGCTTCCAACCTTAAGAGCGGAATCGCTGTCTACATCAACAAGCTCGCCTAAAGAGCACTCGGGATGTAGCGCAGTTGGCTAGCGCACTACGTTCGGGACGTAGGGGTCGTCCGTTCGAGTCGGATCATCCCGACCACATAAAGAAAACAGTCAGAGAAATCTGACTGTTTTTTTGTTCCTTATCTTATCCTCACGCTCTTGCCGGTGCGGGAACTCTTCTTCGCCGCCTCTAGGATCTTCACGACAATGACGTTGTTCTCGATTGAGGCCAGGTCTTCCGGCAAGACTGTTATCTCGCCCCGCACAGCGGCCTTCAGGTAGCGGAAAGAATCGTCGTAGGGACTCCGGAGGGCTGGAGCGTTGAATAGACCGGACTTTTGTCCATTAATTAGAGTCTCCATCTGTCGTGAGGTGTCCTGATGGACGTAGCCGTTCAAGCCGTACACCCACATGTCCTTCCTGTTGTAGGGCCAGCACCATGAAGCCATGATCTGGACAGTCACTCCCGGGTATTCCACGGTGATGGTGGCGTCGTCATCGACCTTTGGGTATTTGTCAGGCTTCACTTGTCTGAGAGTCGCATTGACCCTTTCGGGGACCATTCCGCCAAGGAGCCAAGTGGCTATGTTGGCCCCATAGCATCCGAAATCCTTCACGGCACCGCCTCCGTTCAGGACCGGATCGCAAAGCCAGTCCGTGAAGCGAGGCGCGCAGCCGATCTCAAAGGGCCCCTGATGACCGTCATACACATTGATTTTGAATAGTTTCCCGATTGTCCCCTCATCAATGATCGCTTTCGCCTGATGATTGGCCGGGTACCACGATGTCTCGTAGTTGGTCAGCACCATGATTCCGTGTTTCAGTGCGAGATTCCTCATTCTCTCGGCGTCCTTAACGGTTGTCGCCAATGGTTTTTCGACCATCACATGGATATGCCTCGGGGCGCAAGCCTCCACCACGGCGAGATGATCCTTGATGGATCCGTAGGCCACGACAGCTTCCGGCTTGGTCTCGTCCAGCATCTTCCCGAGATCCTTGTAGAACAGGTTGTCGGGAAGATGACGGCGGAGGTCGTTTTCCGACCGATAAGTGTCGTTCTCCTCGAATACGCCGACAACCAGAAAATCGCCCCGGTTGATTCTGGAGACAACCTCTCCAAGGTGCCCGTGTGTCACCCCGGCGACGGCCAGCCTGAGAGGGGTGCCATCGGTCGCTTCTGTCCTGTTATGGGTCTGTGAGAAGCATTGCGCTTGGGCCGCCAGGATCATAACCACCACGGCCAAAAAGATACGGATAGTTTTCATAATCACGAATATAGGAAATATATCGGTATATTACCACCAAGCCGCACACACACATTTGCTCCTGTCCCATAATAACGATGTCTAAACACCGGATTTGAATTTGATCCGTTTTGATGCAGGTGTGCCATCTATAGGGTGTATTGAATGTTGCATTTCCAACTTAAATAATTAT
>ONUG01000016.1 GCA_900320965.1 uncultured Bacteroidales bacterium
ACCGAGGACGGGGGCAAGACTTTCGACTGCGAGGTCACAGTCTCCGACAAGCCGATCCAGGTCACCGGAGTCTCCATCTACCCGACCTCCAGGACCATCAATGTCGGATCGTCTTACCAGCTCACCGCAAACATCACCCCCGCCGACGCCACCAACCATGAGGTGAAATGGACCTCTTCCAACACCTCCATAGCCACCGTGGACGAGACAGGAAAAGTCACGGCTGTCAAGCCCGGAACCGCCACCATCACCGTAAAGACGGCGAATAATGGAAAGACCGCGACCTGCAAGATCACCGTTCCGGAAAACTACACCGTGAAGAAGGGTAGCACCGAGATCACCGAGAATTACACTCTCGTGGTGGACCTTGGTGAGAGTGTACAACTGATGCCTTTCGACAAGACAAAGAACACCGAGATCCGCACGATGCTTAGTCCCAGTTCGATAACCACATCCAATTCAAGCGTAGCCGAGGTTGGCTTGGTCTATGCCGGAGGTGCCGGAGGAATTTCCGCCTACAACGGATGGAAAATCACAGGTAAGAAGAGCGGTACCGCGACCGTCACCATGAAATACAGCAACATGACCAGAAGGATTACCGTCAAGGTCAAGGAATACACTGTCTTGTATAACGAGAAGGAAGTGTCGTCTTCAATGACGTATAAGATGGTCGCGAAGAGTGAGGGCATCAATTTCCAATTGTATGACAAGACTTCCGGAAGCAAAGTGAAAATGTCCCTAGATAACAAAGATTATTACACGATTACCTCCTCTAATCATGATGTGACCACGGATGACTACGCATGGTCCTTATACGGAAAGAACGTCAGCTGTGTGGGCGAGGGCACGACCACTCTGACCTTCAAATACAAGGGCATCACGATCAAGACGGTCACGCTGAAAATGATCCATGCGATCGAGGTGCGATATGGAGGATCAGCCTTGGGGGCCACCTCGACGTACTACTGGAACGGGCAATCCGGACACGATAACAGATCTATACGTTTCAGCTATTATGACAAGGTGGACGGCAAATTAATCACGCTTAGCAGCTCCAATCATTCTAAATTCGAGATCAAATCCTCTAGCACAAGTATCATCTCAAACAATATCGCCTATGGTAATACCGAGAAGATATGCTATGCCTACGCTTACGGAACCGCAACGCTGACCTTCATTTATAATGATGTCGAAATAGCCACCACAAAGATGACGGTGAAGGAGCCACGCTTTGGTATAGCGCTAAAAGATCTCTCCAACTATGCTCTACTTGTTGAAGAATCTTCAGCCACCCCATACTTTTTCTATGTCAACAAAGATGGAAGTGAGAGATACTTCACAATCTATGACTATGATTGCGCAGGTTCAATTTCAGACAAATTGACATATAATCCTTCTTTTAGATGGGTCAGCTCCACAAACAGTAAATTCAAATTTGGTTATTACGATAATGATGCTAATAAGCATGCGAAGATTTACTTCCGTCAGGTGGGTGCACAAGAGGGAGAGTCGGCCATAATCACATTCGAGGTTAAAAGGCCCAATGGAACATGGCATACGGTCAGGCTCGAAGTGAGAAATGGTATTTAAATCAGTAAACTCTCGGGCCGAAAATGGCTGTGCCAATGCGCACGATAGTGGCTCCATGCCTGATGGCGACAGGCCAGTCATGAGACATCCCGATTGAAAGCTCAGTAAAGTCTGGAAGATCATAACGGTCTTCCAGGCTTTTTTTAAAGGCTTCTATCCGGGCAAAATCCGCCTCAACCACAGAGACATCATCCGTGTTGGTCGCCATACCCATAAGGCCTCTGAAACGCACATGCTGGTACACTGCTTTCGGAGGCAGAGTGGCGGCATCTTCTGCCTCCGAATCTAACGAGAGTATGTATTCAATTTCCTCCTCCGTCAATCCACCCTTGGTCTCCTCGGCACCAAGGTGAAGTTCAAGAAGAACATCAATGACTCTGTCATGCTCGCTCCCCCACTTCTCAACGGCGTCCAAAAGCCTCAGGGAATCAATGGATTCCACAAGAGAAGCATAAGGCAGGACCATCTTGAGCTTGTTGGTCTGGAGATGACCGATGAAATGCCATTCAATGTTCGAAGGCAAAGATGCGGCCTTGGCTGCGAATTCCTGCGGACGGTTCTCCCCGAAGCGACGCTGTCCGGCATTGTAGGCCGCGAGAATGTCTTCGGCCGGATGGAATTTGGAAACTGCCACCAGTTTGACTTCTGGTGGCAGTTCACTCAAAATGTGTTTGAGATTATTTTCTACCATTTTTCTTGGCTTGTTCCCTTTGCATCTGAGCCTGCATCCTTTGGGCTTCCTCGAGACGCTGCTGCCACTTGCTCTTTGGCTGCTTCTTGCCTTCGGTCGCCTTGAGTTTCGCCTGGATCTCCTCAGGATGGACGAACCATTTCTTAATGACCCAGGTCTCCAGCATGGTGATAAGGTTGGAGAGAAGGTAGTAGTAGCTCAAACCGGAGGAAAGGCTGTTACAGATGAAATACATCATGATCGGCATCATCCAGACGCTCATGAACCTCATCGAAGCCATCTGAGGGTCGTCACTTCCAGGTTGGGAAGCTGTGGTAAGCTTCGAATAGAAGAACATGGAGACAGCCATCAAGAGGGCGAAAAGGGAGATATGGTCCCCGAGGAGAGGAATTCTTGTCCCGAAATTTATGAAAGAATCGTAGGCGCTGAGGTCATCCGCCCAGAGGAAAGGCTGCTGACGCAGCTCGATCGAAGCCGGGAAGAATCGGAACATGGCCCACAAGATCGGGAACTGAAGGAGCATCGGAAGGCAACCGCCCATCGGACTGATTCCCGCCCGCTTGTACAGGTCCATCTGAGCCTGCTGTTTCTTAAGAGCGTCCTCCTGCTTGGGATACTTGGCATTCAGCTTATCAATCTCAGGCTTAATGGCTTGCATCTTAGCTGAAGATGCGTAAGTCTTGAAAGCGAAGGGCAGCACAACGATCTTGATGAATATTGTCATCAAGAGGATGATGATACCGAAATTCGAGATGAACTTGTGGAGGAAGTCAAACAAGGGGATAATCACGAACTTCGTGAACAGACCGACGACGTTTCCTCCCAGAGGGATGATCTTCTCGTACTTCTGGTCGTAGGACTTGAGAGTCTTGTAGTGGTTGGGGCCAAAGTAATATTCAAAAGGAATGACAGTTTCCTTCTGCCCCGGCTGGAAATCAACCCTCATCCTGGCCTGGCAAGTCATGAGATTACGGTCAGGATCATCCTCGGGCGAGAACTTGATGTCAAACTCCGCGGAAGTGTATTCCTTTGAAGCCCTGAAGATCGCCGAGAAGAACTGCTGCTGGAAAGCGAACCAGGAAATCTTGTTGTCCACCCGTTTGGATGCGGAGCGTGCCCTTCCGATGTCGGCAGGCTTCTTCTCTCCGGAGAAATACCAATCCAACTTGGAGTACTGTGACTCATTCTTGTAGCCTTTCTCAAGGCGAGGAATAGTCATCAAGTAGTCAAGGTCGACAGAGAAGACGTTCTTAGGAATCACATTTTCCATCCCAACGAAGGAAAGGGCGTTCCTGACCATGTACTCGCCTTCCCTGATGGAATACTTCTGCTCGATGAAGCCACCGCCAGCGAAAGGAAGCCTCATGACAACGGAGGTGTCCGTCTTCTGGGCAACAGTGAAGTTGAAGTCAGAAGTGTTTACCATCTCACCGGCATAGACCTGGACACCCAGATGGCTCGCGCCAGGCTTGAACAGGTAAAGCTGGTCTCCGCCATAAGTCTTATAGTCCTTGATCAGTGCCGAATACGGCTGGGCACCCTTAGTGGTGAAAGCGACCTCGAATTTGTCGTTCGAGAGAGTAATTATCTCACCTTCAGCAGAATGCGCTGCCTCAAGGAGAGAATCCTTGTAGATCGGCGCAACGCTCCCTTCGACTCCGCTCAGGGACCGGTTGGTGAGCGAAGCCGAACCACCGCTCAGGGACCGGGAAGTGTCACGCAAAGCTTGCGCCGCAGCCGCAGAATCGGCCCTGAAGCGTTCCACCGCAGCTATAGAGTCCAACTGAGCCTGATAGGCCTGCTGTTTCTGGTACTGTTTGTTCTGAAAGAAGGTAAAGCCGAACAGGAGTAATCCCATCAGGACTAAACCAATGATTGAATTCTTATCCATCCCTTATTTCTCTTCCTCACCCTCCTGCGCTTTCAGGATCTTGGCCTCAAGCTCTTTAAGCTCAAGCTTGGCCGCGTCAATACGCTCCTGCATCTGCTTGATCAGCGGCTCGGAATTCTTCGATGCCGAGAAGAAGCCGATATTATTCTCGTAAGTCACGATGTCCTGCTGGAGCTTGTTGTACTCCTGAACAAGGCGATCCTTCTCGCTCAAAGGCTTCCTGGCAGAAACAGGACCACGGGAAACGGGCCTGCGTCCTCTCTGGGAGAACTCAGGGAATTTGGCCTGGAGAGCGTCAGAATAAGCCTTTTGCACGCTTTCTTTCTCCTTGAAAGGAACGAAACCGATATTCCTCCACCTCTCGGCGAACTCAGCGGCAGCAGCCTGGTCGGCCTCAGGATCCTTTGACTCGTAGGCGTTGATCTCCTCGATCAGGGCCTTCTTGGCTTTAAGGTTGGAATAATAGTCATTCTCGGGCTTAGCGTTCTTGTCGCGCTCAGCGAAGAACTCATCACAAGCGGCCCTGAACCTCTTCCAAAGCTGCTCGGACTTCTTACGAGGAACAGCGCCAATCTCTTTCCACTCCTTCTGGAGGGCGATAAGAGCCTCGGTTGTCTTCTTCCACTCCTTGCTTTCCTTGAGAGCCTCAGCCCTCTCGATGATCGAGAGTTTCTTCTCCATGTTCTCGTTCATCGAATCCTTGAACTGGGAATAGTACTCTCTCTTGCGAGCGAAGAACTTGTCACATGCGGCGCGGAAGCGGTCGTAGATCTTCTGGTTATCCTTCTTTGTGGCGAACCCGATGGTCCTCCACTTCTTCTGGATCTCCTCGATCTCGGAGGAAAGCTGGTTCCACTCACCGGAGGACTTCACCTCTTTCTCGGCGATGGCCTCTACCTGCTCGCAAAGCTTTGTCTTCTCCTCGAGATTCTCCTGCTGCTTCTCTTTCTGGCCCTCGAAATGAGCCTGATATCTTTTATTGATGACGGCTGTGGCAGCCTTGAAACGATCCCAAATCGAATCGCGGTACTCCTTGGCGACAGGACCGTACTCTTTCCACTGCTCATGGAGCTTCTGGAGCTCACGGAAAGCCTCAACGACATTATCATCCTCAGCAAGCTTCTCAGCAGCTTCGCAGAACTCAGTCTTGGCCTCGAGGTTCTTCTTGAAGTCCAGGTCGCGGAGATCACGGTTGATCTTGACCATGTCGTAGAACTTCTCGACATAGAACTGGTAGGTGTCGTTAAGGTCACGGAACTTGGTCGCCGGAACAGGACCGATCTCCCTCCAGCGGTTCTGGAGCTCACGGAAAGAGGGGAAAGTCGAACTGACATCCTCCTGCTTCTCGACAAGGGCCTTGAGGTCCTCGATCACAGCCTGCTTGGCAAGGAAGTTATCCTCCCTCTGGGCATCCTGCTGACGGTTGTACTCAGCACGCTCCTTCTTGTAATTGGCGTAGACGCCCTTGAAAGCGGTCTCTATCGCCTCAAACGGATTATCCTTTACCTCAGTCGGAGATGACGGAGCGACCTCCTCGATCACATCCTCACGTGAGGAAGGCTCGTCAACCTTGGATCCGAGCCCGGCCTCAGCCTTCTCTTTCGAAAGCCTCTTATAGAAAGCCGACTTGATTGCCTCGGCTTCTTTATAGCGTTTCATCCTATTATCGTCCTGGGAGAGCTTGTCAAACATGTCCGACAATTCGGCCAATGACTTGCTGCCAAGATCCACGACTTCCTCTTCTTTGACCTCGTCCTTATCCTCCTCGTCATCCTTGTTACCCAACACATCCTTTACAGCCTCGACGGTCTCCTGGAACGATTCCTTGACCTCATCCGCAACTTCAGACAACGCGTCACCAACCAAGTCGCTGGCTTTGGACGCCAACGCGGAGACATTCTCGACAATTGTCTTAAGGGGACTCTGGGTCTCTTCTACATCTGGGGTTTTGTTCACCTCAGGAACATTTTCTTCACTCATACTTCAAAAATTTAGAGTTACACACATTCATGCCATATTCAGCATTTTACAAATATACTCAAAAAAACCGAATAAAAAAGTTATTTTCGCGTTCACGAAACTTTTCACCAATGCGCATTGACATCCTGACAGTCGTCCCGGAACTGCTGGAGAGCCCTCTGGGGCACTCCATAGTGGGCAGCACAACCTGAGAAAATACGGCATCGGCCCTCGGGCCAATGTCGATGACTACTCCTATGGCGGCGACGCCGGAATGGTCATGATGATCGAGCCGGTCGACAAGATGATCGCCGAGCTTAAAGCTCAGAGGGAATACGACGAAGTCATCTACATGTCCCCGGACGGCGAAAGGCTCACTCAAGGAATATCCAACGAGCTGTCTCTCAAGGAGAACCTGATTATCCTCTGCGGCCACTACAAAGGCATCGACCACAGGATCCGGGAGCATCTCATCACGAGGGAAATCTCTGTCGGGGACTATGTTGTGAGCGGAGGAGAGATCCCGGCGGCTCTGCTGGCCGACTCGATAGTGAGACTGGTTCCGGGAGCCTTGACCGATGAGACTTCCGCCCTTAGCGACAGCTTCCAGGATAACCTTCTCTCTCCCCCGGTCTACACCAGACCTGCGGAGTATAAAGGATGGAAAGTGCCTGATGTCCTGCTTAGCGGCAACCCGAAACTCATCCGGGAATGGCAGGACGAGCAGGCTCTTGCCAGGACAAAGCTCCTAAGGCCAGAACTTCTTGACAATCAATCTAATTAGGATTACGCCCGTGACAGAGGCGGTACGACAGGCCGCTTCCACATGGACATGGATCATCAGCAGGGACGGGCGGAATGAAAAGGCTCATGTAAGGGTTCTTCCGGATCATTTCCATCGATGGATCATCCTCAGTCTGAAGAATCACTTTCAGGCAATTGGTCTCATTTGAAGAATATCCCTTAAGAAGCCATTTTGGAAGACTGTTGGCATAGGCGGCGACGATCTCCATGCAGTCGTTGTAGTCCTCGAATGACTCTATGTCATCCTGCCTGTCAGAAACACAGCCAAAGATCTCTTCCGTGGCCTCATCACCCCAGACCATCTGTGAGTTCATCCAGATGTCATGTTCCTCAAGGACAAGGCCATGACCTGAATAGCCCAGATTCAAAAGCATCTCGACCAATCTCTTTCCTTCGTCGGTCCCAAGCCCGAAAACGAATTCCGGAGAGCCGGTACCGGCCTCAATGGCCTGCTGTGGCGTGAAATGGCGGAACCCACCCATGTCAGGGTATTCCTTCCGGCTGGAAAGGATTTTAGCCGGATCGTAAATACCTGGGGCACAGACATAAGGTGAGCCCTCAATGTCGATCCGGCACAACTTGAACACGGGACTTGAGGCCAGACGGAGGGTGAACTTCTCTACATCCCACCTGCCGGTCCAGTCATTATATTCAAGCATCATGTCGTAGAACTCGTCAACCGACAGGACACCGTAGAGGTTGAGGTAGCCGAGCGCAGCCCTTTCCATCTCAAAAGAGCCATCCCTCTCCCCTTTATCAATAGCTCCAAGGATGTGCGGAGCCACTATGTCGTAGATGTGCTTTGGAATCCAAACCTCCTTGAAATCCTCATTGACCGAATCGGACATAAGCAGCCCGACGGATTCCAGGACAGTGGGATAATCCGGATATTCCAGAGGAACAGGGACTTCCGGTCCAGCCTCCACAAGCGTCTGAAGCAGCCTCAGGTCCCTCTCAAGCATATTTCCGAGCCACTCTTCAGGACGATTGACGATAAAGGCTCCCAACTTTTCCACGAACTCGCTCTTGCGGACATGAGAAGGCACATCCGCCCCGAAGAAGTGGCGGATGTCCTCCAGGTCGACTTTATGGAAAGCGCCTAGGGTCTTGAATATGTCCTCTTTAGCCAATTTCTTTTTCAGAACGGTTTCTCCAAAGAGCAGTCATGTCCTCGAGGGTCTTCCCCTTGGTCTCAGGCACAAGCTTCCAGACAAAGACGGCAGCGACAAGGCAGATCACGCCGTACAAAGCATAAGCGAAGAAATGCCCGAAGCTGTCTCCCATAGTCCCGAGCTTCATGTTGTACATAGGCACGAAAGTGCTGGAAACTATGAAATTGAATATCCACTGGAACGCCACCGCGATAGCTGTCGCCTCGGAGCGGATGGTGTTCGGGAAAAGCTCAGCGATGTAGACCCAGCAGATCGGGCCCCAGCTGAACATGAAGCAAGCGCTGTAGAGCATGATACTGATCACCGGGACGAATGCGGGAAGGCTCACGACATTGCTCAAGGCCACTCCAAGAGCGCCCAGGGCCATTCCGAGAGAGCCTGTGATCAACAGCGGCTTCCTTCCGAGCTTCTCGACGGTGAACACAGCCACCAGGGTGAAACTTATGTTGATGACACCCATGATGACCGTGAACAACATGTTGTTCGACACCCCCATTGACTCGAAGATCCTCGGGGCGAAATAAAGGACGGCATTGATGCCTATTATCTGTTGGAAGACACTCAGCATGCATCCGATGAACACGACCATGAAACCATAGGCATTGAGTTTCTCTTTCTTATGCGCCGCGGTTCCTTTGATCTCTGAAAGGATCTCCCTTGCCTTGGACTCGCCATTGATGTTGGAAAGCACCCTGAGAGCCTCATTATCCTGCCCGTTGAGAACGAGGTAACGCGGAGTCTCGGGAACGAAAAGAATCAGCAGGGCGAAAAGGCCAGCTGGGACAGCCTCAGAGACGAACATGGCCCTCCAACCCACATTGTTAGTCCACTCGACGACAGCCGGATCAGACGCATGTGACCTCACGATCAGGTAGTTGACAAAATAGACAACAAGCTGTCCGAAGATGATGGCGAACTGGTTCCATGACACCAGAGCTCCCTTTTTCGAAGCCGGAGCGACCTCGGCGATGTACATAGGACAGAGCGCTGACGCGAGTCCGACGCCTATTCCACCCAGGATGCGGTAGCAGTTGAAAGCGAAGAGCAGACCGATCGTAGGAACGCCTTTTTTGAAGAATATGAATTCCGGATAATATGACCCGAGTGCGGAGAGGAAGAAAAGGATTCCAGCGACAAACAAGGTCTTTTTACGTCCCAGCCTGGTGGCCAGGATGCCTGAAAGGAAAGCACCTATCACGCAGCCGATAAGCGCGCTGGAAGTGGTGAAGCCATGGATTCCATCAGTGTAATTGAAATCCGCCGCACCCTTGAAAAAAGCCTGGAGTCCCTTTTCTGCTCCGGAGATGACAGCCGTGTCATAACCGAAGAGCAGTCCCCCGATGACCGCGACAAGTACTATCGAAAAAAGATAAGCGGGGTTGCCTTTCTGCCTGTACATATCCTTATTAGAATGTTTATTCCCCGCGAATATAATAATTTGCGGCGAAAATATTTCAACTATTTTTTGTAGTTGAGAAAGTAATCGTTAACTTTGGCCCCGAGTAAGCGTCTGTATTTATAGAACTTCTCCAACAATAGCATGAAACGTATTCTCATCACAGCTATCATCCTTGTCGCGGCTTGCCTGCGCTCGAACGCGCAAGTTTTCATCCTAGGCGATAACGTGACCACTGGCAGGATGAGCCGGATCGAGGGGACCGTCATCGACTCCCTCACGAATGAAGCGATCCCCTTCGCGTCATTCTATGTCATCCCGGCCAAAGACACGACAATCAGCAACTTCACCCTCACGGACGCCGAGGGAAAGGCAAAACTGGAAGATGTGCCCTACGGCGACTATACCCTCCGTGTGGAAATGCTCGGCTACAAGCCCTTTGTCAAGCGGAAGTACTTCAGGGACAGGGTAGCGGACATGGGAACAATCAAGCTTCAGGTCGACGATAAGTACCTTGAAGCCGCGGTTGTGACGGATGTGGGCAATCCAATTGTGGTTAAGAAGGACACGGTCGAGTTCAATGCTTCCTCTTTCCAGGTCGGGACAAACGCCATGCTGAAAGATCTTCTCAAACGTATGCCTGGCATGGAGATAACCGATGACGGTAAAGTCAAGTTCAACGGAGAGGCCATCGACAAGCTGACAGTCGGAGGAAGGACATTTTTCTTTGACGACCAGAGCACCGCGCTTAACAACCTCCCAGCCACGATTGTCGATAAGATCCGTGTCATAGACCGAGAGTCTGAGCGCACCAGGGACACCGGTCTTCAGGACGGCAACCGCGAGAAAGTCCTTGATGTAGCTTTAAAGAAAGAATATGAGAAAGGATGGTTCGGTAACGCTGGCCTCAAGGGAGGCACCACCTTCGCCGGAGGTGAAGATGATCCCTTGAAGGACGACCGCGGACTGTTATACAGCGGGAATGTCCTGGCGGCGGCATATTCTGAAAAAGATCAAGTCACTCTGATAGGTAACGGAATGAACATCAATGACTCCAACGGAGTGGTTTTCGTGGTGTATGGCGCAGGTGGCGATCGCACTCGTATTTCCGACTTCGGAGCGATCTCTTCCGCCGCCCAGTTCGGTGCCAATGTCAACACTTCCAGGATCAAGAATTTCGATTCCACCGTGGGAGCCAATTACAAATATGGAGACAGTCGTTCCGGCAGCAAATCATTCCGCACCACTTTCCAGGAGGACGGGAACATACTCTCTTCCTCCGAGAGTTCCAGCAGGGGTTTTTCAAACTCCGTCTCAGCGAACGGAGAATTTTTCAAAGAGAAAGGGAAAGTCAGGGTGAGGATCTCGCCCCAGTTCAGTTATTCAAGGGACAATGATTTCAACAACTCCAACTCCAACACGACCAGGGACGGCGCCCTTGTCAATACTTCCCAAAGCAATGTCCACGCTCTTGGGACCTCAAAGTACGCCACCAGTTTCAACTCATTGAACATTAACGATCTGTGGGGTAAAAAGAACAGGGTACTCGGTTTCACTTTTGACATCTCGCATAGTGATTCAGAAGGAGAGACTCAGGAAAACAGCCTTGTCAAAATGCGGACAAAGGATGAATCCAAATCGCTCAAGTACCTCAATGACGGCAGATCCAGCAACGTCTCCGGACAAATCCTTTATGGAGAACCGATTGGAGAGAAAATCATCATTTCAACGACAGCCCGTCTGGCATACAACAAGAACAACAGCACCCGTGACGCTTATGACGCCTCCGGGTTTAACGACTACTATTCTTCAGAGTCTCATCTGAGAGGCTTATCCCAGTCCTACAACATGACAGCCCAGTACAAGTTCACGGACAAATCATGGGCGACCCTAGGGGCAAGCCTGAATGGAGATCTCAGCGAGACTTGGTCGAAGAGTTTCGGGATCGAGGAGACAACCGGAGAAGGAGAATGGTACTGGCATGTCGCGCCTGTCCTGAGGATTCAGCACTCATTCGGCAATAACCGTATCGGCCTCAACTCTTCCGGTTTCAGCCAAAGGCCATCGCAAAGTTCCATGCTGCCTGTGATGAACATCTCCAATCCGGCCAGACCGACTATCGGCAACATCTACCTTCACCCTAATGGGAACACCTACTTCAGCGCAAACTGGCACAATAACAACCGGGAGAAATTCTCAACCCTGATGTTGACACTTTACTGCAACATCGACACGCGCCCTGTCACTTATGCAAGATGGTACGACACGGACGGAATCCTCTACTCGATACCTGTCAACTCCAGGAAAAACAGGGTGAGCGGATCTGTCTACACCAGTTACACTACTCCTCTTGATGGCAAGGCCCGCAAATGGTTCCTGACAGTAGCGATTGATGGAGGCATCGCCAATTCAACAAGTTACCAGACAAAAGGCACATTGCCGGGAATTAACAGGGAGACTTTTGACTATTCCTCTTTCATGGAATCCTTCTGGGGAGATGCCAGCGGGAATCGTTTCTATAGCGGGAAAAGCGGATTCAATGAGAGTTCGACGATCACCATCACTCCATCATTCTTTCCTTCCTTGAGATACACTTCCGGAGACTTCACAGGAAGGATCAACGCGTCTTTTTCAAAGAGAATCGCCCGCTACTCGCTGGACCCCAGCCTGAACATGAACACGACGGACAGCAGCGTCGGAGCCTACGCCAGTTACCGCACAAAGCATGAGTTCGAGTTCAACACCGACCTCTCTTACAACTGGTACAACGGTTACTCCGCCGGCTATGGAGCTCCGGAGTGGCAGTGGAACGGAGAGATCGCAAAGAATATCAAGGCGTTCACCTTGAGCGTCAAGATCCATGACATCCTCGACCAGACGCGCAACCTGACCCACACGGTAACAGCCAATTATGAGGAAGACACCTACAGCCTCGTGATGGGCCGGTACATTCTCTTCGGGCTGAAGTGGAACTTCGGAAAGATGAATGCGGCCAACAGCCAGAAGGCGCAAAACGCGGCATTCCGCATGGCGTTCTAAAGATCTTTTCATTATATTCGCGTCTAGTGGCGCTAAAATGGAAATGGATGAGCGGGAGCGGTTTAAAGCTCCTGGCGGTCGTCAGCATGCTGGTGGACCATCTCGCCGCATTTGTCTGGAGGAGCGACCCTGTCTTCCTGACACATTTATTCAAGCTTGGCCATCGATGGGTCACGCCTTACTTTCTGGCCAGAAGTTTCGGAAGAATCGCTTTCCCAATATTCGCCTTCCTGATCGTCGAGGGCTTCATGCACACACATTCCAGACAGAGATATGGCTGGAACCTGGCTATCTTCGCCTTGATTTCAGAGATTCCCTGGAGCCTTCTGCATTATGGAGGATTCCACTTGCGTGGACACAACGTGTTCTTCACCTTGTTGCTGGGCTATCTCGCTTTGTGTGCTATCGAACGGTTCAAAGATGACAAGGTCAAAATGACTGTGGCGCTGCTTGGGATGCTGGTTTTCTCTGTCCTGTTCCAAGCGGACTACGGATGCATGGGCTACGCGTTCATCCCCATGCTTTATCTCCTTCGGGACAACACCCTTTTCCAAGGGGTAGTGGCCTGCGGGATGCTTCCGAGCCATTGGATAGGAGGATCAGCATTCATCCCCATCAGCATGTACAATGGGAAACGAGGATTCATCAAAGGCTCCTTCGGGAAGTATTTCTTTTACGCTTTCTATCCTTTGCACCTTCTAGCTATCTATTTGTTTAAAACCATATTATGAAACAATACATCCAAGAGAACAAAGAGCGCTTCTTCGAGGAATTATTCTCCCTTTTGAGAATTCCATCCATCAGCGCCAAGAAAGAACACAAGGAGGACATGCGCCGCTGCGCCGAGAGACTGGCGGCCCTGCTTGTGGAAGCCGGTGCCGACGAGGCCGGGGTCTATCCGAGCGACGGCAACCCGGTTGTGTTCGGGAAAAAGATAATTGATCCGAAACTGAAGACTGTAATGGTCTATGGCCACTATGATGTGCAGCCTCCGGAGCCGCTCGACAAGTGGCACACCGATCCGTTCGAGCCTGTGATCAAAAAAGACCCGACCGGACGGGAGGCCATCTACGCCCGTGGGGCGAACGACGACAAAGGCCAGCTATTCATGCACATAAAGGCCTTTGAATATCTTGTCAGGACCGGCAAGCTGCGTCACAACGTGAAGTTCATCTTCGAGGGCGAGGAGGAGATCAGCAGCCCTTCCCTGCCCGCCTGGGTCAAACAAAACAAATCCTGGCTGAAATCGGATGTGATCCTTGTCTCGGACACTACAATGATCTCCGAGAAAGTTCCATCCATCAACTGCGGGATGAGGGGGATGGCTTATGTCGAAGTCACCGTGACAGGTCCTGACCACGACCTTCACTCAGGGCACTACGGCGGAACGGTCGCCAACCCTATCCAGACTCTTTGTGACTTGATTTCCAGCCTTATTGACAAAGACGGGAGAGTCACTATCCCAGGTTTTTACGACGATGTTGTTGAGCTTTCAAAGGCCGATAGGGCCATGCTCGCAAGAGCTCCTTTTGACATGGATGAGTTCAAGGAGTCCGTTGGGGTAAAGGCTCTTCGGGGTGAAAAGGGATTCACTCCTCTCGAGAGGATCGGCATCAGGCCTTGCCTTGATGTCTGTGGAATCTGGGGCGGTTACACAGGAGAGGGCGCCAAGACGGTTCTCCCCTCGGTAGCACATGCCAAAATCTCCATGCGCCTGGTTCCCAACCAGTCCAGCGCCAAGATTTCCAAATTGCTGAAAAAGCATCTTGAGAAGATCGCCCCGAAGTATTGCTCGATCGATGTGAAGCTTTGCGAAGGTGGAGAGGGATTCCTGATTCCGATCTCGTCTCCGGCGTTCAAGGCGGCTTCAAAGGCGATGACGGAAGTCTATGGGATTGAGCCGGTTCCGAGCCGTGGAGGCGGCAGTATCGCTGTGCTCGCCGACATGAAGAAGATTCTTGGGCCGGATCCCCTGCTGATGGGCTTTGGCCTGGAGAGGGACACCATCCACTCCCCCAACGAGAGCTACCTCCTCAGCCAATTCTTCGCCGGCATGGAGTCAATCGCCAAGTTCTATGAATATTATGATTAACTCTGTTCGGAGGGTACTCCCTCCCCGAAGGTAAATCCCTCCCATCGCAAGCGATGGGCCCCTCCCGTTCACCTGGCCACGGGCGGCCAGGCCTTCTGGGAGGGATACCCTCCGAACAAGCGCGACAAAAAAAAAGAATATGACAACAGAGCAGATATATTCAAAGATCAGGAAGAAGGGGTCGATGCTATGCGTCGGGCTGGACACTGATTATGGGAAGATTCCGGAGTTCGTAAAGGCCGGTCGAAGCGTTTCCGAGGCTGTACTGGAATTCAACAAAAGGATCATTGACGCCACAGCGCCCTACAGCGTTGCTTTCAAGCCCAACCTCGCCTTCTACGAATGTCTTGGCACAGAAGGCCTTACTATCCTGGAGAAAACCGTGGAGCACATCCGGCTGAACCACCCTGGGCAGTTCATCATCGCCGACGCGAAGAGGGGCGACATAGGCAACACTGCCCGCATGTACGCCAAGAGCTACTTCAAGACATTCGACTTCGACGCCGTGACCCTCTCCCCCTACATGGGAAGCGAGACTGTCACCCCGTTCCTCGAATATCCCGGCAAGTTCGCCATCGTCGTGGCGCTCTCCTCAAACCCTTCCTCAGTGGATTTCCAGACCGCTCAAAAGGACGGAAAGCCTCTCTACCAGGCTGTGATGGAGAAAATGATGGAGATCTCCTCCCCGGAGAACATGATGTTTGTGATCGGTGCCACAAAAGCGGACAAGTTAAAGGAAATCAGGGGCTTCTGTCCGGACAATTTCTTCCTGGTCCCGGGAGTAGGGGCTCAGGGAGGAAGTGCCGAGGAAGTCATCGCCGCCGGAGCCAACGCCAAGGGCGGACTGCTGATCAACTCCTCCAGGGGAATCATCTACGCATCCTCCGGAGAAGACTTCGCCCAGGCCGCAGCCACAGCCGCAGCCATCACCGCCCGCGGCTAAGAAGCGGATGGTCACAAGGCCGATGGATCCTGATGGGATAATTTCCTGACGGAGAGAGGGATGCTATGAATATGCTCTACTTCAAGCCTCATTTTGAGGTTTGAGACTAGGCGGGACATCGTCTGCTCGAAGCGCTTTTTGTTAAGCTCGCACTCCCAAACTGTGATAACGTTCCAGCCAAGTGCCTCAAGAGCAGCGACATCAGCGGCATCCCTTTCTTTGTTGCGGCGGATTTTCTCCTCCCAAAACCGCACATTGGTACTGGGTTTCCTGAAACAGGACTCCCCTGGATGGCCGTGCCAGAAACAACCATTCACGAATATGACCGAATGATATTTCCTGAGCACGAGATCAGGCCTACCAGGAAGCCGCTTTGAATGAAGCGAATAGCGGAATCCTTGATTATGGAGATAGCGCCTCACCCGCATCTCTGGGCGAGTGTCAACACCCTTGATGCTTGCCATGCAGCGATGCCGCTGCTCCGGAGTCATCCTGTCCGCCATGAAACCTTTACATTAAACCTTCTTCGAACAAATAATTTACAGGCATGTTGACACCGACACGACTTAGTGATGACTGGATTTGTTCAATCCACCTACTGGCCACGTCAGGAAGCAAACCTGGATTAAACGCTGAAATTTGATCAAGGAAGTCCTTGTCTTTCAGCAGAGAAACGATCAGAGGATATTTGTCAGAAATGGTTTTTACGATATGCGGCATTGGGGTATCCAACATCACACCATTCAACTGTCTTACTTGTCCACCAGCCGAAAAAGGATCCCGAAGATTTGTACAAACTACTCCCTGGACGCTTACCAACCACATGGCCGCATTTTCATAATCACCGAAAATCACCTCGGGAAACAGGACAAGAAGTTGAGCGACCAAGTTGGATTTCTCAGAGGCAGAAAGAATCCTCCAAGACCTGATGTTCATGTTAACTAAAGATTCTTCAGCTTTTCCTTCCGAAATCCACCAGGGCATCTGATGGCCCTCAGCTAATGCCTTTTTCCGATAATAGTCTTGGACAGCAGCTATCTGGTTTTTGGAGTAGCGAAGGTCTTCATAAGAAACGCCCATCTTATCGAAGATAGTCTCACCTGCTTCGAGTGTCATGTCTATACGATACCTTGGAGAATGCGTCACAGCCACTTCAGACAAGACATCTTGGTATGGCCGACAGCGAAACTCCGGAATGTCACCGCCAAGTTTACCAAATAACAAATAGATACATTCGACTTCTTTATCCCTCGTGGTCTCAACGATGCTGCTCCCGGTCGAAGTCCAATGATCTTTGTTTGTCGATTTAACTTCAATCCCGAAACTTTTCCCTACAAGAATATCAGGGAATCTCATACCGGAAACCAGTCTCACTTCATCTTCATGGAAAAAAGAGCCCTCCCCACAGGCATCTTTTATAGCCTGAAACACTTCCACTTCCAAGTCAGAAGGAGACATTCCCCTGAATCTCTTGATGTTCTCGGCAGCTCTTGCACTAAGAGTTGCTAACACAGAATCAATCAATTGTTGAAAAGCTCTTAATTCTATATCACCAACCATAATAACACTTTATCAAATCGAATAAGCTTATTATTTCTCAAACCAAGAGATGCTAGATTGAACTAATAGCTTTATTATCAACGACCTACAGAAACACATTATGAAAACTACAACAATAATAAGCCGACATTTTCGCATCCATATTCCATAACCAACTCATACTCAATCAATTCACCAAACACGCCTCGACCCTATTTTGAAAATCATCCAAAATAAATTGGCCAGAGAGCCTGGAGGCGACGGGCGATGTTGTAGCCCAGGAGCGGTGGTACGGCGTTGCCGATGACTTTGTAAGCTCCTGACTGGGAGACTTTGAAGCGCTTGCTGTCTTCTTTATAAGAGACAAAGGGATAATCCGGCGGAAACGTCTGGATCAGAGCACATTCCCTAGGAGTAAGACGACGCTCGGAAAGCCCGGCTTCCAATTCTTCCGCTATCTTACCTCCATGTTCTACCGACAACCGACGGTACTCGATATTCCCATGATGCTCGGAACGGATCGTAGGTCCGAGGCCGTCAAGATGAATCTCGGCCTGACCTTGGCAGTGCTTACCCATGTACTTGGCCTTGGAATAAAAACGCTGGGAAAGATCGACTGATTCTTCCGGTTCCGCAAGGCCTTCGAACACATCACGGCAAGTGACAAAAGGCAAAACACCGATAGAGTCTTTAGTGTATTTATGAGTGGGAGCCGGATAGGGATCATATTCGGCTGGGATCTTATCGCCATCAAAGACAGAGCGGACCTCCGGTTTCAGTGCAGAGCGCCGTATTCCAATGAAAATCACCCTCTCACGAGTTTCCGGAACACCATAGTTACCGGCATGAAGGACCCTTGGGGACAGCACAATGTAACCATCACCGTCAGCCTGGGCGAAATCCCGCTGGATGATCTCTTTGACATTGCCAAGATTAGTCAATCCCTTGACATTCTCGGCGATAAACACCTTAGGCTTAACGATGTCAATGACCTGCTTCATCCAGAAATAAAGCTTCCCGCGGTTCTCCTCCGAAGGCACCTCTTGGGGAAGTTTCGTGCCATCATGCGAAGTGTGAGACTCAAAACCAAGCCTTTTCCCAGCCACACTGAAATCCTGGCATGGAAAGCCCCCCGTGACTAAATCAATCCCGTCCGGAAAGACCTTTTCGCCGGCATGGTGACGCTTGACAAGGTCGACTATGCTCTCAAGGTGATAGATGGAAGGATCTTTCCCAAAACGGCTGAAGTATTGGTTCCATGTCAGGTAAGCCTCCTCCAGAATGTCGTTGGCAAAGACAGTCTCAAACCTGTTCTTCCGTAGCGACACCCAATCACCATCTAAAGGATGGTCAATCCAGCCTGAATCGGAAGGGACTGATTTCTTATGGCATATAAAAGCCCCCTCAAACCCGAGATCCATTCCCCCGCAACCGGAGAACAGACTGAGCATACGCAAATTCTGGGTTATTTTCTTACTCATTATACATCAATATTTTAATACTTCCCAGCCTTGAACACCGGAGCTGCGGCTGAGACCGAAGGAACACCACCCTCGAAACAAGGCCACCCCTTTTTCCAATACACCCGTCCTAGGATCATGCACCGGCCTTTGTATTCATTTCCAGACCAATAAGCATGATATGCCATCCAATCATGCCCCTTATCATCAGTCACGATCTCGGCATTATGCCCGGTCCCGCAAAAAACCTTGTCCGGATCACCTCGCAAGATGACCTCATCATAGATCCCCTCATCCCCTGCGATCATGGACTTCCCAGAACGGCTCACAAATGGTCCGAAAGGACTCTTGGAACGCCCCACGACAACATGATATGTGCTCTCGGAACCTTCGCAACAAGATCCTTCCGAAGCGAAGAGATAGTAGTAGTTCCTTCTCTTGTGGACATAAACGCCTTCCATCAGATCTCCAGCCACCTTGACTGGTTCGCTGCCAGGCTTCACTGACAGTCCATCATCGGACAACTCTACGACATATATTCCCGATTTTCTTCCAACCTCCTTGTCCGTAGGGTGACGAAGGCTGCCCCAGTAAAGGTACTTCCTGCCGTCTGTGTCTTCGAAGTAATTAGGATCGATCGAGTTACCCACTCCAGTGTTGGACATCGAGACGATCATGCCAAGATCCTCGAATGGTCCTGTCGGAGAGTTGGAGACAGCCACACCAGAAGCGCTGCGGTCATGGTCACCCCAAACACCAAGAGCGTAGTACAAGACATATTTCCCGTCGACATAATTGATGTCGGGAGCCCAAAGGGCTCCTTTTGGCTCCCAGGAAGGAGCTGTTCCCGAGGGGAACGCTTCACCGACCAGTCCCCAATCGACAAGATTCCCGCTCCTGTAGACTGGAATCTGACACAGCTCGCCCCCCAACCGGATTCTGGTGGAATAGGCGTAAAAATACCCGTCCCGCCCGCGGTTATCCAGAATCGACGGGTCGGGACAGTCACTTGCCATCACGGGATTGTCGTAATACGACACCTCGACACGACAACCACAAATGACAAAAAGAACCACCCACAACAAGTGCTTTGAAGCAGACATTAAGCCTCCTAACCACTGCCACCCTCGGCACGTTAAGAGGGAGGGGCCCATCGCTTGCGATGGGAGGGGCCGCAAAGCGGCGGTTAGGAGGCTTAATGTCCGCTTCAAATTATATTGGAGAGTTTCTCCTTGGCGTAGGCCAGGGTGACGGTGAAAGCCTTCTTGCCGGAGGAGGGAGCGTCATACATGGCATCGTCGAAGATTTGCTCGCAAATAGAGCGTAATCCCCTGGCGCCCAGCTTGTTCTTAATCGCAGTGTCGACAATAAGCTCCTTGACGCCCTCCCCTATCTTCAGAGTAATCCCATCCATCTCGAAAAGCTTGGCATACTGTTTCAACACAGCATTCTTAGGCTCGGTGAGGATACGTAAAAGAGCATCCCTGTCCAGCGCGTCAAGATAGGTGATCACCGGGAGACGGCCGATAATCTCAGGAATCAGGCCATAGGAGCGCATGTCCTGGGCATCGACATATTTAAGGAGATTCTCCTTGTCTATCTTCTGCTTCTGGGAGGCGCCGAAACCTATCACTTGGGTGTTCAGCCTTTGGGCTATCCGGCGCTCAATCCCTTCGAAGGCGCCACCGCAAATGAACAGGATATTCTGGGTGTTGACATGGATAAACTCCTGCTCGGGATGCTTGCGGCCTCCCTTCGGCGGGACATTTATCACATTGCCTTCCAATAGTTTGAGCATAGCCTGCTGGACTCCCTCGCCGGAGACATCCCTGGTTATGGAAGGATTGTCACTCTTACGGGCAATCTTGTCAATCTCATCGATAAAGACAATGCCCCTCTCAGCCTTCGCGACATCGAAATCGGCTTCCTGAAGAAGTCTCGTCAGGATACTCTCAACATCCTCTCCGACATAACCGGCTTCTGTCAGTACCGTAGCGTCCACAATTGTGAACGGCACGCCCAACATCCGAGCTATCGTCTTGGCCAACAATGTCTTACCCGTTCCGGTAGGACCCACGAGAAGAATATTCGATTTCTCCAGCTCGACCCCGTCATCCGGCTTATCGACAAGATTGTGATTGATTCTCTTGTAGTGGTTGTAGACAGCGACCGAGAGCATCTTCTTAGCCCTGTCCTGCCCAATCACATACTGGTCCAGGAAAGCCTTGATGTCCGCTGGCTTGTTCTTGTCGTCAATACGCTCTGAGGAACTCTTAGCGGCAGACTTTTGGACAGAGTCCGTCAAATATTCATGCGCCAGTTCAACACAGTCGCTGCAGATGTACCCGTCAAGTCCTTGTAGCAGGAAAGGAACCTCAGACTCCTTCCTGCCACAGAACATGCAGTGTCTTTGTGACGAACCTTTCTGGGCCATTACTTCGCCTTCTTGGAAAGGATCTCGTCCACCATTCCATAGTCGAGAGCCTCCTGGGCTGTCATCCAGAAGTCCCTGTCAGCGTCGGCAAAGACCTTGTCATAAGGCTGCCCGGAGTGCTCGGAGATGATGTCATAGAGTTCCTTGCGTGTCTTCTCGATCTCCTTGGCGGCGATCATGATGTCCGAGGCCTGGCCTTGGGCCCCACCGAGAGGCTGGTGGATCAGGACCCTTGAATGAGGCAGACAGGAACGCTTGCCCTTGGCACCCGCACAAAGAAGGACCGAGCCCATAGAAGCGGCCATGCCCGTGCAGATAGTGGCCACGTCAGGCTCAACCAGCTGCATGGTGTCATAGATGGCGAGTCCGGAAGTAACCTGCCCACCAGGAGTGTTGATGTAAAGCGAGATGTCAGCGGAAGAATCCGTGGAGGCCAGGAAAAGGAGCTGGGCCTGGATAATATTGGCGACATCGTCGTCGATCGGAACGCCCAGGAATATGATCCTGTCCATCATCAGACGGCTGAACACGTCCATAGACGCGACATTCAGCTTCCTCTCCTCGATGATGGTGGGATTGATGTAGGCATTCAGGTAACGGTCAAGGGTCATGGAGCTGAGCCCAAGACCCTTTACCGCATATTTTTTAAATTCATCCATAATTATAAAGCGCGGAATTTCTCTTCGGAGATCTTCTTGTTCTGGAAGGAAATCTTCTCCTTGATGGCGGCGATAACCTTCTCATTCTCAACGCTCTCCTCGATGTTTCTAATCTGACGCTCGTCCTTCAGGATGTTCATGGCGGCATCAGTAATGAACTGCTCAGGAACATTTCCCATCCCGTACATGGCGTACTGGTAGGAGGCATAGGCCTTGGCGGCGTCAAGCATGTCATTATCCTCGATCTTGAGGTCGAATTTCTTCATCAGGTAGCCCCTGACAAGCTGCCAGCGGAAGTCCTCGAGGAAGGCGTCGAACTCTTTGTCAACCTCCTCCTTTGAGAGTTTCTCCTTGTTGCTTTCGTAGAGCCACCTCTTGAGGAAGGCCTCAGGAACCTGAACGCCAGCCTTGTCGACAAAGTATTTCCTCAAATCACGGGAAAGCTTGTAGTCAGCTTCCTGCTTGTATTCGTTCTCGAGACGCTCGGCGATCTTGGCGTCAAACTCCTCGGTGGTCTTGACAGCGTCTTTACCGAAGACCTTGTCGTAGGTCTCCTGGCTTTCGGTAGCAGGGACAAAAGTCTTGACATTCACGACTGTAGCCTCCCACTTGGGATCCATCTCGGCGAGTTCCTCCTTCTTCATCTTGAGCATGGAGGCGCGGTCGGTCTCATTTGTGAAAGCCTTGTTCACATCGACGTTGAACTTGTCGTCCACCTTAGCTCCGACAAACTTCTTCTTGGCGGTACCCTCAACTTTGTTGACAGCCACATAAGCTCCCTCAACAACCTTCTCACCCTGCTTGAAGTCGACAACCACATAGTCATCCTCACCGGCGGCCTCTCCTTCCTCGAGCTGGCCGTACTGCCTGAGAATATTCTCTTTCATCTTAGCCTTCGCCTCATCGGTGACGTTGATCTTGTAATAAGGGACTTTGTCCTCTTTGGAGACCTCAAAATCGATCTTCGGGGAAAGACCCATGTCGAACTTGAATTCGAAATCCGATCCGTCAACCCACTCGTTCTCCTTCTGAGACTCGCTGCCAATCGGCTCTCCAAGGATATGAAGGTCGTTGTCCTTGATGAATTTGTCGAGCTGCTCCGAGACAATCGAGTTGATGGTCTCATAAAGGGCCTGGTCGCCGTAAATCTTCTTCACGAGCTGGGGCGGAACCATTCCCTTGCGGAATCCTTTGAAGTCAGCGTTTCTCCTGTAGGCGGAGAGCCTTTTCTTCTCCTGCTCCGCATAATCTTCGGCCTTAAGGTTGATTGTGACTTCGATGTTGAGATCATCAATTTGATTCTTAATAACTTCCATAATACTTTAAATACTTTTTTTATATTTTTACTTAATTAATTGCTACCCGGATAGACTACCCTGTCGTGATACAACTGAGACAGATAGCCTTTCAATACCTCTTTCACAGTGTTAAGTTGCTTGATCGAGATGTCCGCCTCGTCAAGCTGGCCGATTATAATCTTTCCTTCGACAATATTCTCCACAAACTCGGAGAATGTCTCCTGAGAGTTGTCTTTAAGCGTCCTGGAGGCAGCCTCGACACTATCGCAGATCATCAGGATCACCTGCTCCTTGGTGTGAGGTTTCTTACCCTTGTAATAGAAGCAGTCCACATCATTGGGATCTCCACCCTCACTGAGATACTTCGAGTAGAAATACCCCGTGTTCGAAGTTCCATGATGTGTCCTGATGAATTCGGTCACCAGATCAGGAAGGTTGTGTTCCTTAGCGAGTTCCAGTCCGTCAGCGACATGCTTGATTATAGCCACGGCGCTCTCCTTAGGCGAAAGGCCGTCATGGTAATGGGATCCGTTGCCGGAGAGGCTGTCATTTTCGATGAAGCAGGATGGATTAGCCATTTTACCAATGTCGTGGTACAAGGCTCCAGCCCTGATCAGCAATGCGTTGGCATCGATAGCCCTGGCGGCCGCATCGGCCATGTTCATGACCTGGAGAGAATGCTGGAACGTGCCAGGGGCCTTTCTTTCCAGTTCCCTAAGCAGAGGATTATTGGTGTCACAAAGCTCCCTCAGACGAGAGCTCGAGACCAAGCCGAACATCTTTTCGAACAAGTAGATCAAAGGGTACCCAGCCACATTGAGCATCGATCCAATGAACATGTAAAGGACAGCTTTGTAGGTGTCATCACTGATCATCCCGATGAAACGGAAAGAGAAGTAAGTGATAATCAAGCTGACAAAGACTATGGCGGCGGTGATGAACTGCTGCCATCCCTGATTGAAATACTTGAAGGCGAACACGGCGACGACACTGGCCACAGTGAACATCACATATAGCGGGACTCCGTTCTGGGCGAATATGAGAAGAGGCATGAAAGCCACCACGCAAATCGGAAGGATCATCTTGTTCTTGAAGAAAGCTTCAAGATAAAGTGCCGTGAGGGTTAACGGAACCATATAGAGGAACTTGGGGGCGAACTTGTTCACCGCCATGATGGCGAAAACCGATATGAGCAGGATAAGGACAAGGTACCAGAACTTCCTCACATCGAGGAATATCCTCTTGTTCAGGAAATATATGACAAGGAAGAAGAGAACGGTGAGGACCAGGGCCAGGAGGGCATTGCCGATCCAGAACATGACCCGGGGGCCTCCGTACCCCATATTATTCTCATATTCAACCTTGTAAGAGTCAAGCATCTGGGCGACTTCCGAAGTGACAATCTCGCCTTCGCTCACAATCACCTGGCCGGCGCTCACAAACCCTTGGGTTGTGGACAGCCTGGATGTCGACTCGGCATTGACAAGCTCCGTTGTCTTGGAATCGTAGTCCAGGTTCGGCGAGACCATCTCATAAATCCCTTTGCTTCTGAAGACTGAGTCCACATTGACTCTCGGATGCTTCGCGGAGACCTCCGAGAGCAGTTTGGCCCTCGCGTCAGACTCTTTGTAGACTTCTGACGCCGGTTTCTTGGAAGCCCGCTTATCCTTGTGGATGTACATCACAGCGGTAGAGGGATCCTCATCTTTGTCGAGTTTCACACCCTCGTCAGAGACGACACCATGGGAATAAATGGAGCTCAAAGCCGAGATCAGATGTGGACGGAGGGATGAATACTCGTCAAGTTCCACACTTCCGGCAGCCCTCATGCTATTATCCACGACATCCTGGCGGAAACGGTAATAAGGGATTACCGCAGACTTATTCCGGCTTCTCTCCTCACGGAGCTGCTCGTCTGTTTTCAGGATCGGGAAATCGAACTCCGCCTTAAGCTGGTCATGCGTCCACGGAGACCCTTTTTTGTAGTCATAAGCGAATTTGGCACTTCTGGGGAAGATGATCGTGAGGAACACGAAAACCAGCACCAGAGGCACCGCAACGGTATATTTTATGGTAAAAGGTCTCGGTTTCGCCATAAATAAAAGGTCTATTTAAAAGGGCTTCCCGCCTCCTTGGCGATGTACCCGTAAGTCAGCTTGTCCGTCAGTCTCGGGAAAAGGTTATGGGCGAGCACAGTTGCCTTGCCAAGCCCCGTCAGGACCACTTGGGACTTGCGTTTCCGCAGTCCTTTGGCCAGATGGAGGGCGCACTCCTCTGCGCTCATAAGCTTCTCCTCCTTCAACGGGGTGTCTCCCTGAGGCGAACCGTCAGCGGTCAAAGCAGCTTTCCTCACATTGGATTCCGTGTAGCCAGGAGCGAAGACAAGAACGTTCAGCCCATCCTTCAGGTGCTCGATCCTGATAGTGTCCAAAAAACCCCTGACAGCGTATTTCGACGCTGAATATCCGGTCCTCGCCGGAAGGGCGGAGAATCCGGCTATCGAAATGACCCCGACAACCTGGCCTTTTGACTCCAGCAAGTATGGAAGGGCGTATTTGGTACACTGTACAGTGCCCCAGAAGTTCACATCCATCAGGGAGCGGATGACTCCAAGGTCAAGATCCTTGAACATCGCCCTCATCGAGATCCCGGCGTTATTGACCAGAATGTCAATCTTTCCGAATCTCTCAACGGTCTGCTCGATCAGGTTCCGGCAATCTTCCTCCTTGGTGACATCAGTCTTTACGCACAGGACCTTGTCCGGATCCTGGTTCACACTAGGAACAAGACTCACAAGTTTGTCATACGATCTCGCCGCCATGACAACCTTGGCTCCCAGCGAAGCGAATAAACGGGCTGAAGCCAACCCGATTCCCGAACTGGCTCCAGTCACGATTATGACCTTATCCTTAAAGTATTCTTTATTCATTATGACAGAGGCTACTTGACAGTCATGGCGGCGATGTCATCGCCATCATAAAGACCGGCGTCAAGCTTCGCCTTGATCTCCTTAAATACCTTAAGGGTGTACTCCACATCCTCCATCGTGTGGGCGGCCGTGGAAACAATCCTGAATATGATCATGCCCTTGGGAATCACCGGATAGATCACCATCGAGCAGAAAATACGGTAGTTCTCCCTGAGATCCTTCGCCATCTTCGTGGCCTGGGCGATTCCACCTTTGATGTGGACCGGAGTGACGCAAGCCTCTGCCTCTCCAATGTCGAAGCCTTCAGCTTTGAAACCTTCCTGGATGGCACGGGTGATCTTCCAGCACTTCGCGCGAAGCTCATCTCCCTCAGGAGAGTCGATGATCTCCATCCTCTTGATGTTTCCGAGGACGAAAGGCATCGGAAGGCTCTTCGCATACATCTGGGAGCGCATGTTGGCCCTAAGGAAGTTGATGATTGAATGAGGACCAGCGACAAAACCACCGATCGAGGCCATGCTCTTGGCGAAGGCGCCGATGTACAGGTCGATGTCATCCATCACGCCGAAATGCTCGGAAGTACCGCGCCCGTGAGGGCCAAGAAGGCCAAAACCGTGAGCATCATCGATGAGTATGCGGAATGGATATTTCTTCTTGAGGGCAGCTATCTCGTCAAGCTTGCCAAGGGCTCCGGTCATGCCATAGACACCTTCGGTGATGAGCAGGACACCGCCTCCGTTCTCATCAGCCTCTTTGCAGGCGCGGGCGAGAACCTTCTCGCAGTCCACCATGTTGTTGTGGCGATACTTGTATTTGCTGCCGATGTGAAGACGTATTCCGTCAAGCAGGCAGGCGTGGCACTCGGCATCATAGACAATCACGTCGTGACGGCCGGTGAGAGCGTCGATGGTCGAGACAATTCCCTGATAACCGAAGTTGTACAGGAAAGCATCCTCCTTCTTCTCGAAGTCGGCGAATATCTTCTCGAGTTTCTCGTGATAGCGGGTGTGTCCGGACATCATCCTGGCACCCATAGGGTAAGCCAAACCCCAATCAGCGGCTGCCTGAGCATCAGCCTTGCGGACCTCCGGATGGTTGGCGAGTCCAAGGTAGTTGTTAAGGGACCAGTTCAGCACCGGAATCCCGTTGAATGTCATGTGAGGACCGAGCTCACCCTCCAGACGAGGGTACATGTAGTAACCGAAACCTTGTTCGAAATACTGGCCAATCGGGCCGCCCGAATCTTTCTCAATACGATCAAAAATATCACTATACATAATGGAAACTATTTATTTCTAATTAATTAAGCGTCAATATTAGCATAATGTGCGTTCTCCTCAATGAACTGCCTTCTAGGCGGGACATCATCTCCCATGAGCATTGAGAATGTCCTCTCAGCCTCAGCGGCGTTCTCGATGGTGATCTGGCGCAGACGTCTCTTGGAAGGATCCATGGTGGTGTCCCAGAGCTGCTCGTCGCTCATCTCACCCAGACCTTTGTAGCGCTGCACGGTCACGCCCTTTTCGGAGCCCTTGCCCAGGCGGGCGGTGGCCTCGGAACGCTGCTCGTCCGTCCAGCAGTAGACCTCCTCCTTTCCCTTCTTCACCAGATAGAGCGGAGGGGTGGCCAGGTAGACGTAGCCGTTCTTGATAAGGTCGAACATATAGCGGAAGAAGAACGTCAGGATCA
>ONUG01000112.1 GCA_900320965.1 uncultured Bacteroidales bacterium
GAAGAAGGGATGGCGGTCATGATAGATTTCCACTACAGCGACTTTTTCGCTGATCCCGGCCGTCAGACTTGCCCTAGGGCTTGGGCGGCTTACTCTGGAGATGTCTCCAAAGTAGCCTCGGAGGTGGCTTCCCACACGAAGTCCGTCCTCACCGCCCTCAAGATGTCCGGTGTCACTCCCGCATGGGTACAAGTCGGTAACGAGACTAACAACGGAATGGTTTGGCCAGCGGGTAAGATCGACTGGGACAAATCAGGTTCCGCGCGCTACTCGAATTATGTCAAAGTTAGCAATGCTGGCTATGACGCTGTGAAAGAAGTGTTTCCGAACACTCCTGTAATAGTCCACATAGCTGATGCGTTCAGTGCCAGCGAATATGATTGCTGGTTCTTCAGGGAGTTCAAGGAGGCTGGTGGCAAGTTCGACATCATCGGGGTGTCGCATTATCCGATGTCTGAGGGCAATAATTCCTATGTGCAGAAGAACAAGCTCGCTGCCGAGAGCATCAAGGCTCTTGCCGCGAAGTTCTCTTGCAAAGTCATGGTCTGCGAGGTGGGAGTTAAACCTTCAGCCTCTGAAGGGGCCAACTGCCTGAAGTCTTTCATGTCTTCCGTGAAAAACTTGGGTGATAAGGTCTGCGCAGGCGTTTTCTATTGGGAGCCAGAGGTGGATGGAAAGTGGAAACCTGCGATTTACAGTGTCCCGGGCCTTGTCTGCAATGGCTGGTCAGCCTACGACATGGGGGCTTTTTACAGTGACGGATCGATCTTTTCACCTATTTCGACAATTATGTCTAACTTCGCGAGGTAAAACTGTTGAAAGCTATAATAATCACTGATATGAAAAAAGTATTTATTTATCTGGCCGCGGCAGCCATCTTGCCGCTCCTCTGCGCTTCTTGCGCGAAGAAAAGCACTGTCTCAGGACAGCTCGAAGGCCTTGGAGACTCCCTCAAAGTTGAGGTTTTCGACATTTCCAACGGTAAGACTCCGCTCTCCTCGATGATTGTCCCTGTGGTTGACGGCAAGTTTACCTGCGATGTTTCTGACACGACCGTCAGGGGACTTCTCCTTTCGGATCCTTCCGGCAATGGTGGCAAGGCTTCTTTGATTTATGTCCCTGGTGAATATGCCCAGGTGACCGGTAGGCTTGACTCTCTCGTCGTGACTGGAGGATCCCCGTTCTACAAGGATCAGAAAGCCTATGATGACCTGTGCGCTGAGGACAGGGCTAAGCTCACTGAGATTGTCAATGAGTACCGCGCCCTTCCCGCTGAGGCTTCTGATGAGGCTAAAGACGCTGTCATGGCCAAGTATGATGAGGTTAACAACCACATCGCCGCCATATCCAAGGATTTCATCTTGAAGAACCCCGCAAGTCTCTATGCCGCCACATTGGTTAATCACCTCGTCGGTGAAGATGGCAAAGATGCCCTTGAGGTTCTCGAAGTTATTCCTGACAATGTCAAGCAGGGACTCATGAAGGTCTATCTCGACCAGGCTTCCGAGCGCGCTACCAAGGCGAAAGCCCGCTCTGAGGCCGCTGAAAAGGTCAAGGATGGTATGCAGGCCCCCGACTTCACCTTGAAGAATGAGAAAGGTGAGGACTTTGCGCTGTCTTCAATCTACAATAAGGGCAAGTACATCATCCTCGACTTCTGGGGCGAGTGGTGCTACTGGTGCAAGAAGGGTATTCCTGACATGAAACAGCTCTACAAGGATGCCAAGGGCAAGATCGAGATCGTGAGCATCGATTGTGGTGACACCGAGGAAGTTTGGAAGAAAGCCATTGTGGATCATGAGCTTCCTTGGCTCCATGTCTTCAACCCTGACGGCACGGGTGATGGCGTTTCGCTCAAATACGCTGTCACTGGTTATCCTACCAAGGTTATCCTCAACCCTGACGGCACGATCAACAAGACCATCGTTGGCGAGGATCCTGAGTTCTATGACTATGTGAAGTCGCTGATTAAGAAATAATTATTAGGATATTAACCTACAATGGCCCCGTTGGAGATCCCTTCAGCGGGGCTTATAAGTCTCATCTTCCCGTCAGCTTGCTTGGCCATCAGGATCATCCCCTTGGACTCGATGCCGCGGATCATCCTTGGCTTCAGGTTGGCGAGTATGCAGATCTGCTTGCCGAGCATGTCCTCAGAGGAATAGTACTCGGCTATTCCGGAGACGATCGTCCTCTTGTCGATGCCAGTGTCTATCGTAAGCTTAAGGAGCTTGTCTGTTTTCGGAACCCTCTCAGCCTCAAGCACTGTGGCGGTGCGGATGTCCATCGCGCCGAAATCCTCGAAGCTGACCTCGGCTTTCTGAGGCTCCACCTTGCCAGCGGCCTCCTTTGCTGCCGCAGCTTTCGCGGCGGCCTCGTTGGCCTCTTTCGTGGCGTTCAGTTTGGCTATCTGAGCGTCGATGACGCTGTCCTCGATCTTGCTGAACAGCAGCACAGCCTCACCAAGCTCATGTCCCACCGGCAGGATGTCCCCCCGACCCAGGTCATCCCAAGTCAGCACCGTGGTGGTATTCTCATCCGGCAGGCTGGTTTCGCATAGGCGACCATTTTCCCGGATAGGGCGCGAAGCGCAGGGAGACTGTGCGAAACCAGCTGCCGGATTAATAGTATGCAGCGCTGCTGATTCACCGGGCTTGAAGAAGTTCACAGTCGGCTCACCCTCACCGGCCCTGTGATCGAATCCGGCATCCAGCCCGACCTTCAGAATCCCTCTCAGTTTCTCTGCAGAGAACGGAGTGAACGGCTCAAACGCGATAGCCAGATTGGCGCAAATCTGAAGCGAAGTGTAAAGGATTGAGGCGGTGCGGTCCATGTCGGTCTTCGCGACCTTCCAAGGCTCGGTGTCCGAAATGTACTTGTTCCCGACGCGAGCTATGCTCATGGCATCCTTAAGAGCCTCCCTGAAATGGAAACCCTCAAGGTTGGCCTCAAGGCTGCGGCGAAGCTCCGGAATCTGCCCAAGAGTCTCGGTATCAATAGCTTCCGGCTTCAGGTTAGCGGGGACTTTGCCCTCGAAATATTTCTGGGTCAGGACAACCGCCCTGTTGACGAAATTGCCCAGGATGGCCACCAGCTCACTGTTGTTTCTCTGCTGGAAATCCTTCCAGGTGAAGTCGTTATCCTTGGTCTCAGGAGCGTTGGCGCAAAGCACGTAGCGGAGCGTGTCCTCCTGGCCGGGGAACTCGTCGACATATTCATTAAGCCAGACCGCCCAGTTGCGAGAGGTCGAGATCTTGTCGCTCTCAAGGTTGAGGAACTCATTTGAAGGAACATTGTCAGGAAGGATGTAACCGCCACGGGCCTTCAGCATTGAAGGGAAGACTATGCAGTGGAAGACGATGTTGTCCTTGCCGATGAAATGGATGAGACGGGTGTCCTCGCTCTTCCACCATTTCTCCCAGCTTTGCGGCAGAAGTTCCTGAGTGTTGGAAATATAGCCTATCGGGGCGTCGAACCAAACATAAAGGACCTTGCCTTCAGCTCCTTCGACCGGCACGGGAACTCCCCAGTCAAGGTCGCGGCTGACAGCCCTGGGCTGAAGCCCGCCGTCCAGCCAAGATTTGCACTGGCCGTAGACATTGCTCCTCCACTCCTTGTGGTTCTCGAGGATCCATTCCCGCAGCCAGGGCTCGTACTGATCCAGGGGAAGGTACCAGTGGGTGGTCTTCTTCTTAATCGGCTCAGCGCCGCTGAGTTTGGACTTCGGGTTCAGGAGCTCTTCAGGGCTGAGGGTGCTTCCGCACTTCTCGCACTGGTCCCCGTAGGCGTTCGGGTTGCCGCACTTGGGGCAAGTGCCGACAATGTACCTGTCGGCCAGGAAGGTTTTCGCCTCGGGGTCGTAGTACTGCTCGCTCTCCTTGGTGATGAACTTTCCCTTGTCGTACAACTCACGGAAGAACTCAGAGGCGTTCTTGTTGTGGACGGCTGAGGTGGTACGGGAATATATGTCGAAATTGATCCCGAGCCTCATGAAAGAGTCCTTAATGATGCCATGGTACTTGTCCACGATGTCCTGCGGGGTGACCCCGTTGGCCCTCGCCTTGATCGTGATCGGCACTCCGTGCTCGTCGGAGCCGCAGATGAACAGGACGTCCTCGCCCCTCATCCTTTTATACCTCACGAATATGTCAGCTGGCACATAGACTCCGGCCAGATGGCCGATGTGCACGGGGCCGTTGGCGTACGGCAGCGCGCATGTCACAAGAGTTCTCTTGAAATTCTTCTCCATAAACTATGATGTAAAGATTCGCGAATTTAGTAAATTCCTCGGTATGTTCCGCAAGGAATATTATTTGTAGGGTTTTGAGACGGTAATTTATGAATACGAAATGATACATCGCCCTTTATTGGCCGCCTTGGCGTTGGCCGTCCTTCCTGTATTAGCCTCTGCCCAGGTAAATCCCCGGAACCTGGATAATCTTTCCGATGACTTTGGCGTCTATGTCGGAGCCTACATGCCTATGTACAAAGGACATGAGGCTGAAGTCGTGTACGGCCTGACATACGGTCATTTCAACCCATCCGGTTTGGGCTTCAGGACAGGACTTCAGTTCATTCCCCGTGTGGCCGAAGTAGATCAAACCTTCGGTCTTCCTGTCGCTTTCTCTTATCGTACTCCGGCCAGGAACACTGATGGGCGGGTGAAAAGCGGGGCGATCGCCGCAGGAGAAGCCTTTGGCTATGAGGCTATTATGGGATATAGAGATCCTCTTCGTGGAGCTCTCGCTGCTTTTATAGCCAACCTGTTCAGCCAAGCTGAGTTTTATGTGGGGATTACCCCCGGGCTTGTCTTAGGGGGAAACTCTCCTGTCGAGACAGCCAGTTGGGATCCATCTTTTTCTAATCAACAGAATTCCTGGACAAAGAAAAACGGCAACTTTTTGATGACCTTGGATGCCGGAGCCTGCGCTAACTACAGGATCTGGCGATTCGACCTGAAACTAAGTCCCGCGGTTCACTACAACATCACTAAAAACTATATCTACCACACTGAAACCGCTCATCGTGAGCAGGGTACGGATGTCGTTCCCGTAAGTGTGTCAGACAAGCCGCTCCGCTGGTTCTTCTCCATGACCGCCGGCCTGTCATTCAGGTTCTGACGGGGGCGATGGATTATTTCTCGCGTCCGAGACGGACTTTCACGGCTTTAATAGCCTTGCGCAGACGCACGAGGCTAGTCATTATTTCCAACTCCATGGCCTGGTCTCCCTCATTCTGGGCCTCTCTCAGGCTTTCCTTGAGGGAATTCTCCTTGTTCTCAAGACGACAGGCCTGGAAGACCAGAATCGCCTTCGGGACGAACTTGGTGAGCCATGAGCCTTTAGACATCATAGCGTCGCGTAGGTTCTTGATTGAGAGGTCGTAACGCTCATCTGTGGAGAGTTGCGAGGCCAGGAAGGCCACGGTCCTGTCGGGACTGTCCATGAGGTGCTTGACTATCTCATCCTGAGAATAACCCTTCTCGTCATAGTACTCTTGTGAATATGCGTCATAGGCTGCCTTGTAGGCGCCGTTGACGAAGGTGGCGTCGTCTGCTTCAAGAGCCTGGTTGATGAATTCAAAGACAGTGAGGCTTTCGTCTTCGCCGGCGTAGAACTCTGAGTCGCTTTGGAATTCAAGGATTGAGGTACCATTGGCCAGGATGAAGTTCAGTAGGTCCCGTTCCGCCTTGGCCATGATGGGGTTTTCCTCCAAGGTGGATAATTCGTCACCAGCCGAAGCGGAGCGAGGATGGACTCGGCCGGGCCCGGAGGCGGCATTACCCACCTCCGACCATTTGCCCGGATAGGGTCGCGAAGCGACAGGGAGGAGGGGGGAATCGCCGCCTCCGTAGTCTCGTCCGGCCTTAGTTAATAACTTTGCCCTGGTGGAGCTGACGCGATCCTCGAGGGCAGTACGGCGAATGTCGAACTTCCGGGCAAGGAAGTCGATGTAAGTCTCCCGCTTGACCGCATCTGGGATGTCAGCCACCGTGTCAGCGATCTCATTGATGGCGTTGGCCCTACCCAAAGGATCCCTGTCAGTTCCCTTCAGCAGCAAGGAACTCTTGAAATCCACGAAGTCCTGCTCGTTATCATTGATGAACGTCTCCACTTCCTCCAGGGTGTGTTTCCTGGCGAAAGAGTCAGGATCGTCCCCGTCAGGGATCAGGACCACCTTGACATCCATCCCTTGCCGGAGGAACATGTCTATTCCTCTAAGTGCGGCATGTACTCCGGCCTCATCGCCATCGTACATGATCGTGACATTCTTGGTGAATCGTCCGATCAGGCGTATCTGGCCGTCTGTCAGGGCAGTGCCGCTGGAAGCGACGACGTTAGTGATGCCCAGTTGGTGCATCGAAAGCACGTCAAGATAACCTTCAACCAGGAAGCACTTGTCCTTTTTCGCCATCTCTCCTTTTGCGAACCAGATCCCGTAGAGAGACTGGTTCTTCACATAGATGGCGCTTTCTTTTGAGTTGACGTATTTTGCGTAAGGCTTGCCTTCCTCTTTTGATTTAAGGGTCCTGGCTCCAAAACCGATTACCCTTCCGCTGACTGAATGGATCGGGAAAGTGACTCTCTCGACAAACCTGTCGTGCAGTCCCGGTTTGTTGTCGTACTGGGCGCAGAGTCCTGTCTCAAGGAGATATTCATCCTTGAATCCTTTTTCCTTAGCGGCATCTGTGAAGGCGTGACGGTTGGACGGGGCCCAACCGAGTCCATATTTGGCAATAGTAGAATCCTCTAAGCCTCTGGAGCGGAAATAGCTGAGTCCTACGGCTTTACCTTCTCCGCTCTTGAGCTGCTCCACGAAGAAATCCTCGGCGAATCCGGACACCAGGTACAAACTTTCGTTCTTCTGTCTGGCGGCGATGTCCTCCGCTGTCTCCTCTTCCTCGACCACTTCGATGTTATACTTCTTCGCGAGATATCTCAACGCGTCCGGATAAGACATGTGCTCAAGGTCCATCACGAAACCGACAGCTGAACCACCTTTGTGGCAGCCGAAGCAGTAGTAGCTTCCTTTAGACGGAATCACATGGAAAGAGGGAGTCTTCTCGTTATGGAAGGGACAACAACCCCACAAGTCCGCCCCGCGTTTGCGGAGCGAGACAAAATCCCCCACGACCTCCTCGATTCGGGCGGTGTCGAGGATCTTCTGTACGGTGTCCCTCGGGATCATATTCAGTTCATGTCGTCCTGGTCCTCAGGCTCCTGGATTTTCTCGTAAGCTACTTCTTTCGCATCCTCAAGAGTTGATGTGCTCGACTGGGGAGCATTGGGACTTGCCGGTGGCGCGGCTCTTTGGATCTCGTACTCTTTTCTTGCTTTCTCCATCCTGAAGGCGGAAATCAGCTCCGAGACTCCGTAGAGAATCAAAAAGCACCCGGCTATTATGCTCATCACATTGATGGTGAAAGGATTGAAGAGCAGGAACTCTCCTCCGACAACAGCACAGATCGGAAGCAGGAGGGATGTGAAACCGGCCCCCAGGAGACTCATCGCGCCAG
>ONUG01000198.1 GCA_900320965.1 uncultured Bacteroidales bacterium
TCTTCTGTCTCTTTGAAACTTGAAGAACTCACGGCAAAGGTCGATCTGCTAAAACAAGAGCAGGAGGATAACTTGGAGGACCTGAATGATCTTTCAGAAGATGTGAGACACGACATTGACAACCTATACATAGCAATAGGCGAGCTCTCCGCAAGGATTGAGGAGAAAAAAAACGAGCCTAGGCCCCGTATTGGTTTCAAATAAAACATATTACTCCTTTTTGAGTTCCGTGGCGGGGTTGGTCCGGGCGGCCCGGAGGGTCTGCCAGAGGACAGAGAGCAAGGCTACGGCAGCGGCAAGGATAACGGCAACAGCGAAGACCCAGCCATAGCCGGAGATCCTGTAGGAATATTGCTCCAGAAGCTTACCCGAGATCCATACCGCAAGGGGCACCGCCACGACGGCAGCGATGGCCATCAAGGTAAGATATTCAAGGACAGTCTTTTTGACCTCTCCCTCGACAGTACTTCCGAAGACCTTGCGGACCGCGATGTCACGGGAGTTCTCGCCGGCATAGTAACCGCTCATGGCGACGAGACCAAGGGCAGAGAGCAATAAGCTCAGAAGCATGAACAGCCTGACAAGTGACAGCCTGTCCTTCACCTCCGCCAGCGTCTCCGAGATTATCTCGGGAATATACCCGAACATGTAGGGCTTGTCCTCGATCCCGTTCCGCTCGACGCAAAGATTCCTGTATAAACCATAAAGACTCTTCCGGGCTTCCTTCTTATCCCCCATCGTCTCGATCAGCAGGCCATATTGCTCCTCGGAACGACCTATACTCACATAACTACCGGTTCCGGAGTCGTACCTCAGCACATCGTTCGGGGCGAAATCCCCGATGATTCCTCCGATAGAGCGGCCCATGATGTGATGTTGCCCGAGATTCTCCGTGTTCCTGTCCACCCCGAAACGGGTCATCTCCTTCTCAGAGATCCACACCGTTCCGACCGCAGGCTCCTCAAACTTCTCCTTGATGTCAAACCCGAACATGTCGAAAGCCGTGGCGTCGCAATTGAGAACCGCCAGGGTCAGTAGTTTGCCTTCGCTGTCCTCGGTGACCATTTCCTCGACCAATCCGGGAAAATAGGTGCTGTGTCCGATCCTGCTGACGCAGGGCAGGGACGCCGCTTTTTCCTTGAAAGCCGCCGAGAGTCCGGGATCTGTCAACTGGACATAGAAATCATTCTCCACATCGGCGCCAAGCGGACGGTTAACCATGTGTGAGACTTGAAGGCCCATTATGATGGCCAGCGCCAGAAGGATTATCGAGAACACATGCTGCAGGACAATGAAAACCTTGCTGAACACATGCTTATTCTTTGCCCGGAACTCTCCTTTAACAACGGAAATCGCTGGAAATCTGGCGCTTATCCAAGCTGGAAGGCTTCCCTGAATGAACGAGACGAGAATTATGAATATGGCATATACCGCCAACCATCCCGGCGAGTACCTGATCCGGACCGGCACGCTGCCCCCGATAATCCTGTTGAACCACGGCGAAAGCGCCTCGGCGAGAAGAACAGCGAGCATGAAGCAGATGGTCGTGAACATGACCGATTCAAGGATCCTGTTGCCGAACAGGCTCTCTTTTGATGCTCCCAGCACCCTTCTGGTCGCCATCTCCCTGGCCCGTTTGCCGGTCATGGACACACAGAGATTGATGTAATTGAATATTGCCGAGACAAGCAGGATGATTGTAATCAGCAGGATAATCCTCGTGTAGAAACGGCTTCCGCTTTTAAGGCTCTGGTTGTTGGCTGGTGAGTACCAGATCTCATCGTACCTGACTAATCCGCTGTCTTCCAAGAAGTTCCTGGCTCCGAACGCATCGAAGGCCTTAGTGGCAAGTGAATCCGCCTTGACCTCGAGAGCCGCCCTGTCGGTCCCTTTCCTGACTTTCACAAACGGAATCACATCCAGCATGTGCGGCCTGTTTTTCCTGTTGGTAAGGTTCTCGATACTGACTATCACGTCAGGCTCTCCGAATATCGGATTGGGAGTGTCTTTGATGATAGCGCCAATGGTGTATTTTCCGTCGATAACCTTGCCGATGGCGGCCGACTCACCTCCGAGCAGGTTGGCGAAAGACCTGGAAATGATGGCGTTAGAGGCATCGTTCAGGGTTGCCGCATTCCCCGCCTCGAACTCGGCCGGGAATATGTCGAAAAAGTCTCCGCCGACCATGCACTCCTCAACATGGTATTTAGCTCCGTCAATGTCGATGGTGCTCTCTTCTTGTGACATCGCTTTCCAGAACATGGCCGCCTTCTCCACTTCAGGAATATCCTCCTTCGCCTGTAGGGCGGTTCCCCAGGAGAACCCGACGCCGGAACTGCCCCGCATCGACCGGTAGAAGGTATATACATCTTTGTAGTCGGGGACATTACGGGTCATCTGCCTTTGCTGCCACACGAAGTGACCTGTCAGCAACACAAACGCCAGGCTCACCACGAGCCCAACCGCCTCAATGGCCGTGTATAACTTATTCCGGGACAGGAATTTCAGGTAACTTTTCATATTCTATTCTTTTTTAAGTTCCGTGGCGGGGTTGGTGCGGGAGACTACCAGGGCCATGGATGAGATGACGGCAACGGTGGTTCCGATGACGATGAGCCAGGCGAGGAGGAATATCCAGGCCGGGACGGGCGCCTTCTCGGAGAACTGCTCCATCCAGCGGCTGATTATCCATATTCCAAGAGGAACGGAGACAGCGAACACAACAGTCCCGAAAACAATATACTTCCGAGCCATCATCCAGATCAGGTCTTTGGTGGATGCTCCCATGACTTTCCGGATCGCGACTTCCTTGCGGATGGTCTGAGCCTCAAGATAGACGAGTCCGAATATTCCCAGAAGCGCGAGCAGCAGCGAGAAAATGGAGGATGTCTTTACCAAGGCGCTCTCCGCGGCATTCCCGCTATAGAGTTTCTTTGCGGTCGAAATGAGAAGGGACACCCTGGCATCCTTTGTCCCTCCTATTTTGTGCAGGATTCCAGCCAACCTTCCGGCCACTTCTCCTGATTTCCCTTCAACGGTTTTAACTTCAGCCCTGAAATATCTTGGTGTCAGGTCTCCTTTTCGACTCGGCTCGCCGGAACAGTAGAATGCGAAAGGTTCTATCGGGTGTGTCAGGTCTTGATAATTGAAGTCTTTTACGACTCCGACAATCTCCGCATCCGTATCAGGACAAGCGACTCTGATTCCTTTCATGTGAGATCCTACCTTGATCTCCGGATAAGCTCTCATAAAAGCCTCATTAACCACATACACTCCTGTTGAGGCCTCTCCGTCTTCTTCAGTGAAGCCTCTTCCTTCCACAATATCGAAACTAAAGAAATCCAGATAGTTAGGACTGACATCAATCCCTGCGAAACGGGCGGTGACCCCATTGGATTCCCTGGTGTTGAACATGGGGGATCCCATCACAATAGATTGGTTGGCAAAAGTGATGTCGACAATGTCCTTGTCTTTCAGCAGCTCTTCCCTGACCGTTTCTTTCTTGGCTGCGGTCTCGAAACCAAGCCAGCAGTGTACTATGTCCTTTACCTGGAATCCCAGATCGAAATTCGAGACATAATTATTCTGTATTCCTATCATCAGGCCA
>ONUG01000124.1 GCA_900320965.1 uncultured Bacteroidales bacterium
GAATCCGGAAAGTCTCGCTCCACCCTCGACCGAGAACTTGTCAGTGACGATCCAGTTGTCGGAAAGGAAGACGGATGGCTCAAGGGCATATTCCCTATCAAGCGAACGGGCCACAATCATAGACTCCTCCCCATAAGGATTCTGAATACCGGGATCGAGGGCATAACCGACGGCATGGAAACCGTAGCCGATGGTGTGCGCGTCGCCCAAAGGTTTCTTCCTGTTACCCTTCAGGAAAGCCTGACGGATGAATGTGCTGACATCATAAGCACCTTGGGTCCAACCATATACTGCGACTTTATTGTCAAAATGGTCATAACCTGCGCTGATATTCAACGAGCCACCGTCGGAAGACCTGTGCTTGAAAAGAAGGGAAGCGTTGTAGTTGCGATAGTTGAAGGTCGTGTCCTGTCCGAACACGAACTTGTCCTGGGCGTAGTAACCGAACGCCTGAAGTGTGTTGTTCTCATCGAAATGGTGGGTGATCCCCAGATTGGCGTCGGAGAATCCGGCTGTTCCGCCGGCGTATTCGCTGTCTTTGGGGATAAGTCCGAGGATCCAGTCGGAATAAGTGGTCCTTGCCCCGGCGATGACAGAGGTCTTGCCCTTGGCTATAGGCCCCTCCAGATGGAGGCGGCTGGTCAGGAGCCCGATTCCGGCCGAGCCTTTCCACTTTTGATTGTCACCGTCTTTCGACTTGACATTCAGCACTGATGAGACTCTTCCGCCATATTCCACAGGAATCGAACTTTTGAAGAGTTCCACATTGTCAACAATGTCAGGATTGAAGGACGAGAATATTCCGAACATGTGGGTCGGATTGTAGATCGTGCTTTCATTGAACAAAATGAGGTTCTGGTCTGAAGACCCGCCCCTGACATTGAAGCCGCTGGAGGCTTCTCCGACACTCTTCACTCCAGGCAAGGTAAGCACCGCTTTCAGCACATCACCCTCTCCGAAGGCTGTCGGGATCTTGTTCAGAGTCTTACCACCGAACCGCTCTATTCCCATCTGCGCGGTACGGTGATTGGCCATGCTCTCGGCGGACACCATCGCGCCTTTCAGCATTGTGACCTTCTCGGTCAGCACCACATCAAGACTACCGTCGGAAAGGACATTGATTTTGAGGGCAAGCTGTTCTTTGGACTCAAAACTGAAATTCAGGGTGTTCTCTCCCTTCGGAAGCTGGATCTTGTAGCGACCTTTCGCATCGGTACGAGTGTAGGCTGATGTCTTGTCGTCATAGACAAGGACCCCATACATCGGCTCGTCGGTCTCATATTCAAGGACCACTCCGCTGACCGTGCTCTTTCCAGGCTTGGCCATGCCCGCCGATCCGATGGCGTAAACCTTGTTCTTATAAGAAGCCGTGACAGCGTTCTCGCCGTAGGTGACGGTCACCGTGTCCTCTTTGATCTCGTCGAAATAGCCCGAAGGAAGACCTATTCCAGTACCCGGCAGGACTGTGCCTGTGACCGCTCCGGGAGTGGGCATCTCACTCGCTGGATGCCACTCAACAGGAGATACCAGCAAGGTGGGATCGCCCGGCTCCTTGCGGAGACGCTTAATGTGATTGCGTCTGGTGATCTTCAGAACCTTCCCATTCTCAATCACATAGAAAAACTCGACATACTTGAAAAAGGTGTTGATCGCCGGATCATACTCAGGATCGTTATAGCCGATGAGACGGCCGTTGTGGTTATTGCCGTCAGTAGCGAGATACTTCTTCACTTGCCGAAGCAAAGGAGCATCACCGTCACGGATCACCTCGAAGAAACCTTCGGGCGCCTCGGAATAACCCAGATAACGGAGGTTGACAAAGGTCATTTCTCCCATTGTGAACCACGCCACCTGATCACGGAAAACGACTATCGGAGTGTTGTTCTCAACCGGACTCACCAGGAGTTGGCCTTGATAAGCATCGACATTGAGGAAAACATTCTCGTACAACTTCCCGTTATAGAACACTTTTCCTTCCTGATACTGTTTTTGTGACCAGAAATAAGTCCCGTTATAACGGAAGTGATAAGTACGGGGCAGATTACCCCTGAACAAGGAAGCCGACCCTTGGGGATTGTGGTAGTTGACAATGCTCTGCGCCGAAGCCCAACCACTAAGCAATATGGCGAAGGCGACGGAGAGTGTCTTGAATAAAAAGTGTCGCGTCATATAAATATAACGTTCGAAATGTGAAAATTCGTCTTTTAAGGTTCGTTTATACTATCAACCTACAAAAATACGAATAATTAGCCTATTTGCTAATATTCAACACCGACAACTAAAACCTCGTGGCGGAAACGCCCTCGAAAGTTATCTTGACGGGCTGAATCCTGCCGTCCTTGTCGAAATAAAGGCGCTCGATGACGGAAGGCGTCCATGAAAAGTTGCTCGTCGAAGGGCTGGGACCATGTGGGATAGGTCCAGCATTCATGGTCAAATACTATTCCCTCGGGGTCGGCGTACCAACCTTCAAACAAAGGATTGCCGCTTGTCTGGGCAGGCCTTCTTATTATTCCACCTTGAAAGTCCACTCATGATGAATCGGAGTGCCGTCAGCCGCGATGCCATCGGCGACAGCCCGGAATTGTCCGGCGTAACCTGGGGTCCGGAATGTCAGCCTCTTCTGTCCCCCGGCGTCGACCCTCAGGACAGGATCCCAGTAAAGCACCTGACGGAGGTCATCGCCAACGCCGGCGGGAGGATTTCCGTAATATGCCACGGGATAGGAGACTCCCATGAAATCCACGACACGCACATTGGACGGGAAAGAGAGCGCCTTGACATAATTCTTTTTCGTGATGAAATTGACAACTCCCGAGAATGAGACCCTGCCGCAGACAACCGCCTGCTGGTAGATGTCCACATCCTCGAGCAGCATGGCGTCAAATGAAAGCAGATTATCCAAATCGCTCAAGACCACTCCATCCATCATGACAAGCATGTTGCCTACCTTAGCGTTGTACAATTGCGACCCGTCAGTCACGGACACCTGGATAATGAGCCGGCCCTTTTCCCGATGAAGACGCAGTTCCGGGATAAACTCCACCAGGATCTCTCGCACCGAGGGGAACCGGTTATAATCATCCAGATGATAACGACGCTTCGGGACATTCTCCAGGAAAAGATCCTCCCTATGCCTTAGTAGCGTGGAAAGAGTGTCCAGCCTGGCCGAGTTGAAGGCGCGCGAAGCGGCTTTACGAGCCGTCAGGTCGCCGTACAGGCTCTTGCTGATCTTGAGTTTAGGGAGAGCCCCCGAGGAAGGGTAGATAAAAGGATCTTCAATATTGATGAAACCACCTTCCTTTTCAAGATCAGAGACTTCACAGACAATCTCCCGGTCACCGTAGATGTTGTTGGTCATGAATCTGACCCTGTCATTGTCTGTGACTCCGATGTAAAGATTGGACGGCGCTCCCGCCGATGAAAGAGTGGCGACAGAGTAGTCTGACTTTTCCGCTACCCTGCCGGAGACACGGGCTGAGATGATTTCACCGTCATATTCCAAAGGCCTGTCTCCGACGATGCGCGCTTCCGCCGACCGGGGAAGATAATCAAGGAAAGATGCCATGGAATTATCCTGGGATGCGGGCACCACATCATCCTCATGATAGACCGAGAATGAGAAGTCCGCCGCCGTTCCGTTATTCTTAAGCAAGACTGAGACATCGGTCCCCTTCCTGAATTGGGCGGAGGAGTTGAGTTCGAGGTCTCCCGAACTGCCATACGATTCTCTTTGGAGAGAGCCATATTCCTTCTCGTCAATTACTTCCACGCCGTCCTTTACCCTGGCGGCCGAGAGAGTGTTGAATATGGTAAGGACTCGGGATCCGGCCATCCAGGGGGTTCCGTCCTCATTCGCGGAAAAAGATGTGTAGGCGACAAGCCGATACACTCCGGTCGGCACCGTGGCAGGGATTCTCAAACTACCCGCTCCCCGTCCTGCCAGCAAACCAACTTTCGCTTGAGCCACAGTCCCTTCCGAGGAAATCAACTCAAGATATGAGACCGCGCTCCATGATGAGAGGTTACCCTTCGGATCAAGGGAGAACAATGAGCACAAGACCATATCTCCGGAGATATAGACTTCCCTGTCAGTGGACACGAATATGCGCTCCAGCGGATTGTCTGTCCCCCGCAGAGGAGCCGCGAAGGCCAAGACCGACAAAATGAAAAACAATCCCTTTCTCATCATTCCCAAAAATCAGGTTTTTCCTTGGTTCCGCCTACCGATACGCAATCTATACAACGCAAAGGACCCCAGTACACACCAGAGATGTCTTGTCCCAACGGTCCCTTGGGAAGGCTCATGTAATCAATAGGGCGGGAGCCCATATCATAGACATCCCTGTAGTTCGATACATCCGGAAGGAAGAGCGAGGCAATGGATGTTTCAGGCCGTATATAGTAATCATCATTGATAAACACCCTGCGGGACGCGACCTTGGAAGCGGTCACATAGCCGAAGACGCGGATCGAAGGGTCAGTCTCGCAACGGACATTGCTCGCCATCTCACCTGGATTCGGCGAGAAAAGGCTCCCGCCACCATGAGTGATGTACTGAAGATTCTTCAAATAACGGTATGTCATTTTGGGAAGGGTCACCGCCTTGACATTGATGGAATACCTTTTCTGGATACGGTTGTCCGACCTGCCGAAACTCTTGACAAGATAGGATTGGATCAAGTCAGATGTCATCTGCGTGAAATCCACCAGCATCGTCCCATCAGATGGCTTGTTCATCCAGCACCAATAGTTCGGATAGGCTGTGGCTCTCTTCTCAACCATGCCCGTACGACGGTTGTAATCGTACCAGCACATAAAATCGGAATGGAACTCCCATGTCTCGTCAAATGATATCCCGACATAGCCGGTACTATTATCCCCTCCCCTGAGAGTGGCCCTGACCTCAACTTTCTGCGTTATGGTATCAAGAGCAATGGACACTTCGTCTATAACCGGAGGCTCCAAAGCGTCCATCCAGTCGCTGGAATATACCCGTCCTTCCACCTTGGCCACCATCCTGTATTTGCGGTCGGGAGAGGCATTCTGCATGGGGATCTCTAAAACTGAGGCCGGACCGGAAGCGGAAGATTCATAGACTCCACCCTGATCATCCTCAATCCAGGCGGTACCGTTCTGCATCCGCTCGTGCGGAGACAGGTCAAAAGACAAGGGAGCCACTTTGGAAATCCTCACCGTGGAATTGCCGCCCACGATGATGGCCCCTTCCAGCACGAGGAAATCTCCCGGGGATTCCTGTATCTGTTGGTCATAAGGATAGATGCACGATCCCAGTATTATGGCGAGGAATATGTATATGAAGGCTTTTTTCATCAGAAAAGCAAGTTAAGGTTTATGTATGGAACGGGAATGGCGAAAACAGAAAGCATGTGTCCCCTGACGACGCCGAAAGGAGTTGAGTCGAAGAAAACCGAGTAAGGATTCCTCCTTCCGGTGACATTATAGACTCCGACAGTGATCGTCCCATGCACGGCCGCCCGGAGATAGTGGCCCGGATCGATATTCAGAGCCACATCCGTCCGGAAATAATCAGGAATCCTGTATGAGTTGCGCTCCGAGTAGGCCAGACGCCAGGAGTTGTCATAATAATAAGAACCCATCGGCACCGTGACAGGACGGCCGGTCGAGTAATCGACATTGACCGAGACGCTGTAACGGTGGGTGATGGCGAAGTTGCTCACAAGTTTCACCTCGTGGGGCTTGTCATAAGGAGCGTTATACCAGTTACCGAACGCGATGGTCTCATTCCCCCTGTCCATCATCTCTTTGAACATGGCCCTGGAATAACTGTAGGAGAGCCAACCCGTAAGTTTCCCGGTTGTCTTTTTCGCCATCAGTTCGATTCCATAGGAGCGGGAACGGACCGGGACGAGGTCTTCGGCAAGATTCTCATTCATGGACAAGACAGCCCCGGCCTTATAGTCCAGATGGTCATAAGTTTCCTTGTAGTAAGTCTCCGCGGACAGGTCTATCCCCGTGTCGAGGTGAGTCCAGTACAATCCCGCGGCGGCCTGCCAGCCCTTGGTCGGTTTGATGTCCTGGTCAGACAACTTCCAAGTGTCCATCGGGGATACGGAAGATGTGTTGGAAATCAAGTGGATATACTGCCGCATAGTGTTCACTCCCCCTTTCAGGGATAAGTTGTCTGCGAACATGTATTTCCCGGAAAGACGGAACTCAGGACCGGCATAGGAAGCCCCGGTGGAGAAGAAATGGAAACCGGACAGGCGGGCACCGCCCTCCAATGAGAACCTGTCGCTGATAGTCCAGTTATCAGCCGCGAACAAGGACGGCTCAACGGCATATTCCCTATCAAGTCTCTTCGGCTTGATCATAGACAGTTCCCCATAAGGGTTTTGGATACCGGGATCCAACCCGTAACCTACCGCATAGAACCCGTAATTGATGATGTGGGAATCGCCCAGGGGACGAATGCGGTTGGCTTTCAGGAAAACCTGGCGAATGTATGTGCTGATATCGTATGATCCATGCGCCCACCCATACACGGCCACGAGATTGTCAAAATGATCGTAACCGGCGCTGATGTTCAGAGCCCCGCCATTATCCGACTTGTGCTTGAACTGGAGCGACGCGTTGTAGTTACGATAGTTGAAGGTCGTATCACCTCCGAAAGTGAACTTGTCTTTAGCGAAATAACCGAAAACCC
>ONUG01000136.1 GCA_900320965.1 uncultured Bacteroidales bacterium
TCTCAAGATAACCCTGCTCCTCGGCTCCGGTTCCGGACAGAGGAATGATCAGATCGCCGTTGGAAGCGTTGGACTTGATGACAATCTGACCGGTGTAGGACTTGACCTCGGTCGGGGAGAAGTACACGGAGAATGTGCTGCTCGAACCGGGAGCCATCCCGTGAGAGTAGCCTTCTTCCCAGGTCTGGTCGACAATGAATCCGTCAGTGGCTTCCATCGAATACAGGGACACCGCCTTTGTGCCGGTGTTCTTGACCGTGAAGTTCTTGTGCGTCCTGTTTCCGACGGTCTGCATTCCGAATGAGATGCTTGAAGGAGAGGCGGCAAGTATCTTCGAGGTGGCTTTCTTTCCGGTTCCCGAAAGTCCGACCGTGCTTGTGCCTTGGGTCGCGTTGGTGGCGTTGGACTTGATGGACACCAAGGCGTTGTAGGCCTTCTCTTCTTCAGGTGAGAAGAGAACGGTGAAGGTCTTCGACTTGCTGGGATTAATGCTGCACTCGGTGTTCGGAGAGATCGTGAAGTAGCTCGGGTTCTGTGTGTTGTCCGATGCCACGATCTTAATCGATGAGATGTTGAGGACTGTCGTTCCCGTGTTTGTCACGGTGAAGGACTTGGACAGGCTCTCTCCAGTCTCAATCTCTCCCCATGAAAGGTCGCTTTCGCTGAACTTGATCACCGGGTTCTCCGGCTCAGGAATTCCGGTTCCCCTGATGATGATCTTCTGGGTCTTGCTGTTGGTCGCGTTGGAAGACACAATCGTCAGGGTCTCCTCGTAGGTTCTTTGCTCAATAGGCGAGAATGTCACCGAGATGGTCTTCGAGGCTCCAGCGGCGATGGAACCTCCTGAGGTCCAGCCGGACAGGGTGAACAGGTCGCCATAATCCCTGGTCTTGGTGATACTCGTGATCTGGAGAGTTCCTGTTCCTGAGTTGGTTATTGTGATATTCCTTGTCTCGGAAGCGAATTGGATCTGATTCCCGAAGTCAAGGTTGTTCGTCGAGACGCTGAGTTTCGGCTCCGGTTTCGCTAATCCTGTGCCCTTGATAGTCAAGGTCTTGGTCGTTCCGTTGTCAGCGTCAGACTCAATCACCAGATTGCCGCTGTAGGACTGGGCTGCTGCAGGGGTGAATGACACTGTCAGTATCTTCGAGCCCTTTGAGGCGATCGTCGCGGATGTCCAGTCGACAGTGAATCCATTAGGTACGGTGATATTCTTGATGGTCAATGCTTTGTCTCCGGAATTGGAAAGCGTGATCTTTTGGGTGCCGCTTTGCCCGACTGTAATGCTCGAGAATACTACATCCGTGATGGAGACTCCAAGTTTGGAGACCGATACCGGCTGAGGATCCGGCTGCGGATCGGGATCGGGATCGGGGTCAGGGTCTGGATCAGGATCAGTCTGCTGGTCGGACTCGCCGACACCCTTGAGACTTACTGTCTTCGCACCGTTCGTGGCATTGGAGTTGAACTGCAAGACAGCGGAATAATCAGTAGCCTTGTCAGGGGTGAATGTCACGAGGAGGTTGGTGCTGGAGTTTGGCTTGATGGTCGCTTCCCTCCAGCTCGGTGAGAAGCGGGTGTCGGAATTGACGATCGAGACTTTCATGTCGATTGATCCGGTGTTCCGGACAGAGACGGACAAGGACTTGCTGGAACCTATTTTCACATTACTAAAGTCCAGTTCAGCCTTTGACAACTCTATCCTGGCAGCCTGCTCCACGTCCGCGATTCCTTTGCCACTCAATGAGATGGTCTTGTTGCCGTCTTCCGCATTCGAGGTGAGACTGATCGAGGATGCGAAGTTTCCGACGGCCGTGGGTGAGAATGTCACATTGACCCTTTGCTCTTTGCCGGGAGCGATGGTGCCGTTGGTCCAGTTCAACGTGATGGCGTCGCTGCTTTCTCGCAGTGTGACTGTCAGGTTGGCGTTTCCAGTGTTGGTTATCACGAAATAGTCAGAGACTCTGCCGCCTTTCTTGACGCTTCCAAAATCAATGTTGGTGATATTTACATTAATCGCCGGTTTCAGTTCTTCCGATGTGGTGAACTCAACGACATCTCCAAAGATGACCTCTGAGGCGTTTTCTGTCTCTATCTTTATGTATCCCTTAGCGAAGTAGTGGGTTCCAGGGGTGAGCTGGCTCATTGTGACAGCCCCTGTCGAGACATCGCCGACAGCGTATTTGTCAGTGAAAGTAGGGGATGTGGAAGTCGTTGAATAATAGACTCCAACCTCTTTCACGTTGGCCTCCGATTCCCAAGAGACGGGGATAACCGCACTGGATTGGGCAACGTTGTTCGGCTGTCCTGTCGAGACTGTTGGCTCGGGCATGGAGCCGTCGCCGAACTGAAGTTGGTCGATAACTTGTCCAGAGGCATCGAACACCTTGGCGTAGATGATCTCGTCGCTGCTCTTGGGAACTCTCTTGAACTCGGTCTGCCCGTTAATACCGGCGAAGCAGTAGTAATATTCCCCTGTCTTAGGGATTTCTATCTTGACGATCGGGAAGAATGGCGAAGGAAACTCATCGCCGAAACTCTTCTCGTTGACTTGGAACTTCAAGGTAAGGGGAACCCCTTTCTTGACCTTGTCGGAAGAACTCGACACGAGTCTGAGCGTTGAGGGGCTCTTGAGAACGTTCCATTCGCCCAGATTGCCGAGATCGATCATTCCAAGGTCGGGATTCACACCGGTATCCTTCAAGAATGTGCTTACTCCCGCTGCGGCGTCCACTCCAATGTAAGCGTTAGCTGTGTTCGCAAGGAAATTCTTAGTTATGTCGGCCTGACCCTCGGAGAAGGCGACAGCTATGTCGGTCTTAATGTAGGGCTTGATTTCAAAGCTCGGGCCTATGATATAGTCAACATCTGCGAAAAACCTTGGATATACCCACACCTGTCCGGTCCAATTCGCCTTTCCGGAGACCCTGGGAGCCGGGAAATCAGTGGAGACATCAATCCTTTTCCATTTATCCATGACTGAATAATAGGAGTAAGGGCGATATTTGATGCCCTCCTCCAGATGATATGACGCGGAGAAATCCTCGTCGTAGTGCAGTTCTCCGGAATAGCTTGTTTCGGCTTTGGCGAAAAGGTCACATCCCATGGTGACCCATACGGGGATTACTCCGACTTGGAAACGAAGTTTCATTCTGGGCATCAGGTTCTTGACGATCTGTTCCGGGTCTTTTTTGTACGAGCCGCTTTTCTTGATGTCGGCAGTGATGTTCAAAGCAGTCGTCAAGTCACCGTATATACGGCCGGTGAAATTGAATTGTTTAGCTTTTAGGAATTCTATGTCATCAATAAAGTTTTTGGTCTCGTCGAGGAACTCGAGGACAAAACTGACATTAAGCGACGAGGACAAAGTCGGGGTCGCCGTGATCTTGGCGTCGGCGCTTTGGTAAAGAGTTGCGGTCTCTGAATACGTCTTGTCCCAGATTTTGAATTCGTCACCGAACATGGTGTTATCTCCCCTTGTCCTGGCATCATACACCACAGAGTCTTCTCCGCACAAAATCATCTGGGGGTAAAAGATGTTTTCATTTGAGAAAGCCTTTGTCTCAACATCTTTACTGTTGGTACTCAATGTGAATGTGACATTACGGAACACGTATGACAGGTCACCTAACTTTCCCTTTATGTCTACCAGTTTATTGTCAGAAACTTTCGCGTCAGTGACAAGAACAACATTGTTCTCGATCATCATTACGCTGCCCTTTTTGATTTCGGGAGCCTTCTGGGCGAAACTCAACTGGTAACGGCCGTTGAGCGTGTCGCACTGCTTGACGGTGTACTGGTCGGCGTCAACCTGGACGACGGCGGGGAAGAATGTCCCTTGCATAACCCCAGGGACGGGTTCTTCGACTTCCTGGGTATCTTCTTCCTTTTCTTTGTCACAGCTGACAGTGATGGAGATGATGACACATGCGCTCAACAACAATGAGAGGAGCCTGATGACTGCTTTCTTCATGATAAGATTATTTGGGGCGTATCTAAGACGTTTATTCGACAAAAATAAAATATTTTTGTCCAGAATCATAGAGAAGACGAAAATAATTGCCTCTCAGTCACATTATTTATTTTCTGCGATTGTGAAACCCACGGAGAGGGAATTGCCGTCGTCGTCGACGACAGTGACGGTGTGCTTGCCGGGAGAGGGGGTGAGCCTCATCTGGTGGATGAATCTCGTCTGCCCCATGTACTCGTTGTCAAGGTGCCAGAATACGGTCTTGTCGGGAGTCCTGTGGGCGAGGTTGAAAGTCGCTCCAGCGACACTGCCGTCAAGCTGCCTTGGAATGTAGATGATCGCTCCGCCTTCCGGGTAGATGAATTCCATCGGGGCGTAATCTTCCTTGTTGGATGGGATGTATGGGTCGTACTCCGGGTGATGCTGGCGATAGTACCATTCCATCGAAGGAGGGAGTATAAAGGTGTTGATCCCATCAAGAGTCTTGTGGTAGGGGCAGGGAGTGGTCCGGATAGCTTTTTGCGGAAGCATCAGAGTGTCAACTCGTTCGCAGCTTGGCCCGGCAAGATGGCCGGATGAACTGCAGACTTCCATCCAGATATATTCCCCGGGTGCCGGCTCATTGAACCAGCCCCTTGCCGCATAAGCGTTCTCCTCGTCCTTGACTGGCAGCATGTTGAATATGTCGAACATGACCGGGCCAGCCGTTCTGGCTCCTGTCAGTCCCGGAACTCCTTGTCCCTGCGCGTTCCCGGCCCAAACTCCTACGGCGTAGTCGGATGTTACTCCAACCGCCCAAGCATCCCGGAAACCGTAACTTGTGCCGGTCTTCCATGCCACTTTCTTGAGAGATCCTACAAGTCTCCAGTCCATCTCGTCAGGACGGTTGACCTCCTTAAGGGCCTCGAAGGTGTGCCAAAGAGCACATTTATCTGTCAGAGGGAAGTTTTTCAATCGCTCCGGCATCTTGCCTGTCGCCTGGTACGATGCTGACATCTTGGCGTACATCGAGGTGATGTCCAGCAAGGTCGCCTCTCCGCCGCCAAGAATAAGGGAAAGACCGTAGTGTGAGGCGCTTTTGCTCAGGGTTGATAGTCCTGCCTTCCGTAATATGTCGAGGAATCTCGGAACTCCGAATCTTCGGAGCATGTGTACGGACGGTACGTTAAGCGACCGGGCAAGGGCTTCAGAGGCCGGTACCGCACCGACGAACTCCCTGTTGAAATTCTGTGGTGAGAAACCGTTGAGGTTGACTGGGACATCCGGGAGAAGGGTCCCGGGAAGGATCTCCCCGTCTTGGAGAGATGCACAGTAAAGTATTGGTTTTAAGATGCTTCCGGTGCTTCTTGGAGATCGTGCGATGTCCACATCGCATCCGGGGCGTTTCCTGTCCGGATCAGCGTTGCCGATGTAAGAGAGGATTTCCCCTGTCTTGACATCAATCACTACCGCAGCGAGGTCGTTGATCCCGGTGATTGAGAACTCGTCGTTCCATTGATCCGTAATCTCCTGGACCTGCCTTTGAATATGCACATCGATAGATGTCCTGATCCTTTCTCCTGTTTTCGTTTTGGCGTAAAGATCCGCGAGGTGCCTGGCGTCCCTTGGAAGCGCTATAGGCTCCAGTGGGAGAGGCTCATCCAATGCCAGCTCGAGTTCCGTAGAATCCAGTTTCCCGCGTTTGTGAAGGGAGGTGAGCAGACGGTTCCTTTTCTGGAGAAGCTTTTCCCTGTTTTTTCCCGGATGGATTCCGGACGGGGCATTCGGCAGCACGGCCAGAGTGGCCGCCTCTGACCAGGATAGTTCTTGTGGAGGGCGTCCGTAATAGCGCCATGAGGCGGCTTCAAGCCCGACCACATTCCCTCCGAATGGGGCGTGTGAGGCATAAATGGCGAGTATCTTTTTTTTGGAGTGCCTCAGTTCCAACCTTGTGGCGAGTACTGCTTCGATAATTTTTTGCCACAAGGTCCTTTCTTTTCCTCGTGAGAGCCTTATGACCTGCATTGTGAGGGTACTGCCTCCGCTGGTCACATGTCCTGCCTTGATATTACCAATAGCTGCCCTGACGATCGAGACTGGATTGACACCGGGGTGGAAAAGAAACCACCTGTCTTCGAATTCGATGATCGCTGCCTTGAACTTGTCCGGGACATCATCGGAAGGTGGGAACCTCCACTGGCCGTCTGAAGCTATCCTCGCCCCCATGAG
>ONUG01000175.1 GCA_900320965.1 uncultured Bacteroidales bacterium
CAGCCGGGGGACGCCGCGCTCCCGGCGAGACGGGCGCGGCCGTGGCCGGGAGGGTCGCGGCGGCAAGGGAAAGACAGATGGCACGGCAGGGGTGCCTTAACGAGGATCTCCAGGCAAGCCGTATTGAGGCCACCCTCAGCAGCGAGGCTAGGGAGACACTCGAGAACATCATGGACAGGATGGGACTGTCCTGCCGGGCATACACGAGGATCCTGAAGATGGCCCGAACCATAGCCGACCTGTCATATGATGACGAGATCCAACCGCGCCATGTCGCCGAGGCGTCATCATACAGGTTCCTTGACAGGATGACCACAAGGGCCAACGATTAATCCTTACCGACATGAGAGACACATTCGAGATAGTGCGATGGCCGGATGTCCAGTCCCTTATGGACAAGCCCGGATTCAGGGAGAACTCCCACCTTATCAATGGCATCGAGGGCATAAACGAATACGGCTCCTCCGCTTACCTCGTCAACTCGGCCTGGCTGGAGAAAGTCACCGGTCCCGCGCCGGAACGGGAGAGGATGATCATAGTCTCCATAACCGACATCAGCCCGCAGGGCGACGCCTACTGCTCGATACTGACCTCCGGTTCTCCTGAGGACGCTCTGAAGCAGCTCAGGGGATACATCGACACAGAGGTCTGCGAACGGGGCATCGAGTTAGAGCCTGACTACGAAGACCTTCTGGATCTCCTGTCCTCCGACCACGGGAACGAGTGTTCCAGACCTGAGGAGATAGAGTATGAGGGCTCCGGAGCGGGTGAGTTCATAATAGCGGTCAAGATAATGGACATGACGGCAGGAACCCGGACTTGAGAGACCTGGCCGAGCCTCACCCGTCCCTAATATAAACTTCAGGTTAAATCAATCAGTTGGGAGTATTGTCAATGATATTATATTTATTCTGATGCCGATAATCGGTTGGACATTATCGCTTAACATTCATTTAAATTTAAACATCATGCGTTACATCATTGAGGAAGACTCCTTCACCTATATGGTCGACTGGAGCAAACAGGACAAGGTCACGGACGGTTTTGAGGAAAAGTACTTCCCGACTTGCGAGGAATCAATCGAGGCACTCATGAGGTTGCTTCAAAATGTCTATCCGGCGGAGAAAATAGCCGACACCCTCGCGAAAGGGTTGGACGCCATGGATTACTCAGAATCCGGGAGGAAGGCGAGAAACCTCCTCCTTTCCATACCGGGAAGTGAGGATTGAGTGAGCTGACACCCATAATAAAGGAAGGATAATTCCTCACGGTCTCCCCTTCCCCGCCAAAAACGCGACGCTCGCCCGCTGCGGGATCTCCACCAAAAGGTGGTATCCCGCCGGGCGTTTTGGCTTTCACGCAAAACCCTGTCAGCCCATCGCTCCGGAAACCGGTCTGTCCGGGAGAACAGTCCCGAACGCCGATTCCGTTCGCGAATTTAGACAGGGTTCCCCGCAAGGGGAGATAAATCATTGAAGACATGAGAAATAAAACAGCGGCAATCATCTTACTACTCGCCGTCATGGCGGTCACGGCGACATCCCCCTTCGGGGAAGGAACCGTTAGCCAGTACCTCGCCAACGCGGCATGTTTCCTTGTCGGAGTACCGGCGATCTCCGGCCTGGCGGTCGCCGGGGACAGAGACAACGAATGTATGACAAGGCCCTCGAAAAAGCCAGTATCCTGCAGAACTTCCTCGTTGAGTTGAGTGGCGGCCTTCTCAGGCTGACGGCCAGTAACGGTGACACCTCCTTACGGGGGCTCCTCAAGCCGGATTCCGCCGAGAGGGACGGCAAGGCGTGCGTCCCCGCAAGAATACTCATCGACCTCCTGCGCACACTACCTGCCGGGGCGGTGACATTCGAGTCCGCCAACGACGCATCCATGTCGATCACCTGGGGCAGCGGCAGGTCATCCCTCCCGCTCTTCCCACCGGAAGACTACCCGTCAGTGGCCACACCGCCGAAGGACGCCCCGAGACTACAGACAACATCGGAGACACTGTCCGCAGCCATCGGGAAGACAGTCTTCGCTGCCAGCTCCGACCAGAACCATCCCGCCCTGTGCGGGATCCTCTTCGACCTGGGACCCGGGACATCGAGCATAGTGGCCTCCGACAGCGCCAAGCTCGTGTGCCACTCGTTCAAGTCCCCGGACGTGGAGGGCAAGGCGTCGTTCATCCTGCCGACACACGCCGCGGTCGTGCTGAAGACCATCCTGCCGAGAGAGACCAACGTCAACGTCATCTACGGAGACAGAGTGGCGAGGTTCACGGCCGGGTCAGTGGAGATGCTCTCGAGACTCGTCGAGGCGAGGTTCCCCGACTACAGGAAAATCATACCCTCATCAAACGAGAACATCATCAACGTAAACAGGGAGAAGCTGCTGGCTACCCTGAAGAGAATGGCAGTCGTTGCCGAGAAGAAGGTCCCGATCGTCAAGGTGGACCTTGATTACAACACCATGACTCTGTCATCAGAGGATCCGGCCATGTCAGTCAAGGGGTCAGAGAAACTCGAGGTGGACTACGACGGCGCCGGCATGATGATTGGGCTGAAGGTTCCCACAATGGTTGAGACGCTATCGAACATCGAGTCCGAGAGCGTGGAGATCCGTCTTAAGGACGATCGCAGGGCCGTGCTTATCCAGCCATCGGAGAGCGGGCGCGAGGAAGAGCCCTACGAGGCCGTGCTGATGCCGTACAAGATACGGTGACATGCGAAGGTGCAAGCAAAATAGGCAAACCCTTTCGAATTAACGAGGGGATTGATTATATTTGCGGTGATATGTAAAGACTGAAGAATCAGCCAATCCACAATCAAATAAATATCATCATGGAAGAGATCATCAAGAACATCAAGGCGCAGATCGCCGCCATCGAGGCCGACATCGACAAGACAGGCAACAAGGCCGCCATGGCCAGGGTACGCAAGGCCACCCTCGCTCTCGAGAAATTCGGCAAGGAGTACCGCAAGGTCAGCGTCAAGTAAGATCAATTCTCGCGAACAGCGACGAGTTGACAAGCGGGGCCGTCCGGTCGGACGGCTCCGCTTATTTGTTATAACAGCACGTAAAAGACCGTTTATCTTGGCAAAACGAAGATAAGTTTCGTTTTTATTCGATATCTTTGCGTCGTTAAAAAATCACAAAATGCCAGTAAACAAAGACGCTATGGCCCGCTACCGCATAATAGACAGGATGCTGGCCGACCCTCACAAGGACTACACGACAAAGGATATCGAGTACGCCGTGTCAAGAGAGTGCCCCAAGGTGAGTACAAGAATGATACAGAAGGATATAAAGGCTCTGGAGGAACCGCCCTTCAACAAGAGCATGCTCAGGGGTATGGGCGGCCGCGGGACCGTGCGCTATGAGGACCAGTCCACTCCCCTCTTTTACCAGGAGCTGACGGAGGACGAGGCGGACATCCTACGCAAGGCCATCAAGAGCCTGGGGCGGTTTGAGGGGATGGAGAATTTCAAATGGCTGGAAAACCTCCGTAGGCGGCTGGACATGCCGGACAAGGGAAGGGAGCGCCCCGTGATCTCGTTCTCCAAGAATGACGTGCTGCAGATCCCCGCCAACCTTCTGGGGCAGCTTTACTCCGCGATCGCCAGAAAGAAGGTGATCAGGTTTGGTTACCGCCGTTTCCAGGACAAGGGCAAGCCATTCTCACAAGTGACGGTGTACCCGTACCAGCTACGCCAGTACAATAACAGATGGTTCCTCCTGTGCAACCCTGTCGGGAATGCGGATTATCCTTTCAACCCGGAGCAGATATTCAACTATGCACTCGACCGTATGGACGGAAAGGTCGAATACATCGAGGATATGGACTACATCGACACATCCGTGGACATCGACGCGAGGTTCGACGAGATTATCGGGGTAACGTACCGGAAGGACGTGGAGATGAGGGACATATATTTCGCGGTGAAACCCGAGTCCGTCAACTATATCAGGACCAAGTACATCCATCCATCCCAGGACGAGGTGAATCCCGAGACCGAAAGGGATTTCATCCGGAAGTATCCGTCTCTGAGTGACTGCAAGTTCTTCGTCATCAGCTGCCGCCCGAACGTGGAGCTTTACGCGTTGTTCGCGTCATACGGAGCGAGTGTCGTCATACTTGAGCCGACTGAGATACGTGACGAGATCCTGGGACGCTTCCGGGAGGCGGTGGAGAACTATTCCAACCTTTAGAGCTATGGAAATTTGGGGACATGAAGTGATTGTTGTCGGCGACAATGATGTTGAGAGCCTCATCGGTCTCGACATCATGGCATTCCAGATGGCGGAAGGCGGGGCAATGGGATATCCTGGAGGTGCGTTCTTCGTTACACCAGCCTCCAAGGTGTCGTTGCCGACCATAACGAGAAGAAGCCCATCTGGTGGTGATGGCTGTGATCATTCTGCTTCGCACTCGGAAACTATACAGGAATCCCCTCCCCGGCTCTCTCAACTCCTGCAGGGACGCCATCTTCCAGTCGCTGAACCTGGACCCCAAGAAGTGTCACAGCTACGGTGACAATGCGCTCAAAAGAGGCGCCGCGCCCTCCCTTGAGAAATACAAGGACAAGGCAGACGCCATTTTGAAAACCGCACTTGGGAACACACGCTGACCCCGTTTTGGGAAGATTTGGGAAAAACCTTTGTAAACCGCTTGTTGTCAAGCGGTTATTTTTTGCTTGAAAAGCCTGAAAAATAGTTTTTCTGGGAATTTCCTGCCGGTTTTTCATCTCCATACTTTTGTAGTGCAATTCGAAGGAAACGGAATTAAAGCAGTCGTTCCGAAGGATGTAGCCACTGCCTTCTATGGCAACCGCTTTTACTGCTTCGCGGGTGGCTTTACCATTAAATCATTGCACTATGAAGCACGATTTAATTCAGCTTGCCGAACAATATCCGGGACTCACAATTTCGGTATCGCTCGACGACCTTCTCACCTCCGGCAGGACACTTGCCGACGAACTCCTGGACAGCATTGTCCAGACGCACGACGAACGTCCCGCTCCCGCAAAGGAAGAGGATGAACTCCTGACAAAGGAGGAAGCCCGCAAGAAACTCGGCGTCTCCGTCACCACGCTGTGGCGCTGGGCGCAAGACGGCTACCTCACACCGCTCAAAGTAGGCGTTCAGGTCCGCTACCGGCTCTCCGACATCAACGCCATCCTCGTCAGAAAAGGAGGTGCCCTATGATCCAGCCCAAGCACATCAGCGAAGTCCTGCACCAGCTCGTTCTCAACAACCCGAACGACCCCTATGCACAGATCCTTCGCCACTGCCCCTTTATGCAGATCGAGCTGCTCAAGGAAGGCTATATGACCCTCGACGAACTTACGGACGAGGAAAAGGAACGTCTGTCACACTACATCGACCTGGAGGACCTGCCCAATGACTAAGGAATATCTGCTCTCCAAGACCTTGAACGGTGTGGACATCATCCAGCACCTCATCCGTAAGGAATTCCCCGACTACGTGATGCGCATCTCCGGCACCGACTGCGGGCAGTGTCCCGACCCCGTCTGGGCAGACGGCAGCATCATCGAAGTATCGATGGACCGCATCCCGATCGAGGGCCGGCGGCTTCCAGAATACCGGGCACGTTTCCACTATCCCGACGGCCAGCTTCTCGACGGCGACGCCCTCGCCCTAGCTACCGCTTATTATCACGAGCGCGGCGAGGATCTCACCCAGGAACAGCTCATCGCCCGTCTTGCGGAAGAACTCTACATAAAGGAGCCCTCCAGCTTCCATTTGTTGAAGTAGTATAAGACGGTGTT
>ONUG01000036.1 GCA_900320965.1 uncultured Bacteroidales bacterium
AGAAGGCCATCGCCGTGAAGGGCGGCGGCGAGGCACCCGACGTGGTGACGCTGCTGCAAGCCTTCAGCAAAGTGTGGAGCACGCAGGCTGTGAATAACCTGTTGGCGGAGGCCAGCGACCCTAACTTTACGGAGAGCGTAAACACCGACATTGGCGCCGCCATCACCGTGGACCGCAAGAACGGCTTTGCCGAGCTGGGTGCTGGCGACAGCGACGACGACTGCATGGGCGCCGGGGTAGGTCTCCGGCAAATCTGCGACATGGCCATGGCGTACAAGCACTTTGATGGCAATTATGACCATCAGTCGCTTCTCGATCTCTATGAGAGAACAGGTAGCGGGAAATGGAACCGCTTGTTAGCCTCATTCATCAAAGAATATCTTGGGAAGGTACCTCTCCCCTATCCGGTTGACTCTCCCCTGCCCAACCCATCCACGCTTCACAGCATCGTTTTCGCGGGAGGCAGTTTCGGCCATTACGATCCGTCCAGGGGAACCGCCCTGAAAAAAGGAGGAACCGCCAGGAAATTCGACTCCTTCCTCCGAATCCTCCGAAGAGTTCCTTTTTCCCTTATCTACGCCCCCAGGGAGCTTCTTCCCTACATGACTTCGCTTATCAGAGGAAACATCAGTAGCCATTCTTAGGCACTCTGAGAGACAAAACACAACCCCGTGCCGGAAAAACTCTGTTTCGGGCACGGGGTTGAAGTATTAATGTCTATACCTTTAATCCTAATGTAAGCATACGTCCCCTCGCTTTGGGGCGTAAGAACTTCCTGTTTGCCGGCAATCACGATGCCGCGGTCCGCGCGGCCATTGTCTACTCCCTGTTCAGTTTCTGCAAAGCAGCCGGCATTGATACCAGATCCTGGCTGGAGGATGTCTTGAGAAGGATACCCACGGAAAAGAATCCGGAAATGTTACTGCCGGGTCACTGGACGCACTGACAATAAGTAACGGCTACTAACCCGAAGTGATGGGTTAGTAGCCGTACTGTACTTTATCGGATGCTTACATTCAGTTCAAGTCACCGTATTACGGTTCCACGAAAAACAAGCCCGACAGTGAGATCTCACCGCCGGGCTCGTAATAATAATATCAATCGCTCGTCACTGGAGTGTCGCCGGCGCAGGATTGAAATACTTTTCCGTATACACCTTGATTTCGGTTGCGGCGTTATCCTGGTTGGTCTTGAAGTGACAAGAGATCGTGTTGTTGCTCTGGTACTCAGAGTAACCCACGGTACGCACAAAATAGAAGGTGTTCTTTCCAGACTTGGATGAGAACTGGGATGGCCCTGTCAAGGCCGAGAGCTTGGGATCATCAGAGCTCAAGGTATTGTTCTCGGTCTCGATGTAAAGATTCACCGGGAACAAGGAACGCCCAAGATCCTCAGGGAAGGTCACACTCACCGTGACAGGGGAATCTTTCGAGCTAGAACTGCCGTCCACATCAAGTGCGAGATCCTGCGTGCCCATGACCCGAACATAGACCTTGCGGTACAACGGACGTGAACCCTCCGACGCGGCCCCTTTCACCGTAATAAGACTCTTGGCGATTCCTGTGGCGCCTTTATTCAAAGTAAGGTCAACAGCCTTCCAACCAGCATAGTCTCCGGATGTGACATCATATTCTGTACCGACCGACTTGACAGCGTCAGTCCCTGTGAGCTCCGCGGTAAGTGAGTAAGGGTTCGTGTCGAACTTGTAATAATAATAAAGAGTATAGGTCGGGTCTCTGGTCTCAGTGCCGTCCAGCACATGAGTGTAATCCGTGTAACTCACATACAAGGTCGATGTGCCATCTGAGATCTGAGTCAAACTAGCGGTCTCAAGGTTAGCTGAGACATCACCGAACGGAGCGTTTTCCAAGGCCTTCTGAGCGGTAAGCTCACCAGGAGCATCGCCAACAGCAGCCATATTGATCTTATACTCGAAGTCCCTATAAATTGGAACGTAAGTCAAACCGTTCATTAGCTCGATCTTGTAGAAATACGTAGTCCCGCCATTCTTCGCCTGAACAATGACACAAGTCGGATCTTCGGTAGGTGCTGGACGCTCGTACATAAACAAACTCTCTCCCACATTGGCCCATACCAAAGAAGATGCTTGGGTAGGGACATCGATTTCCACATTACCAGGGGCGTAAGCACTCAGATTCTCAAGGCTCAGATTAGAGACATTCATGTAGGGAGCAGCGAAATCAAAGGTCTTGCTATCATAAGGAGCCACCGAGCCACTATTAGGTACATTAACAAGGGCGAATTTCTCAATCTCGATATCCGGAGCATTATCGGATGCGAATACGCTCACTTTGGCGAAATTACGGATAAGCGGTATAGTAGAGAACAAGGCGCTTGTGGCCGTTGTGGGGATGTATGTCCCGTCAGTCTGCTTCTCACCACGGACTCCACCAACCACCTTGATTCGCTGCCAGAAAGCGGCGTTTCCATTCGTGGTACTCATTGAGTTAAGCACGTTGATCTCGGTCTGGTTCAGATATGAATTCCGAGAAGGAGGGTTCGCGATAAAATGGAAGGTCTGGTCATTATCCGAGATAGGAAGTTCGACCTTGAACTGCTTCTTAGCTGACTCACCATTTCCTGTAACATGATCGTTGGTAGGAATACATTCATGCCAGCCCTTGTAATAGCCGGAGGCACCGAACTCAATTACCCAGAGGCTCTCGATATTAGGAGTGTTAGCCATCGTGGTGGACCTGGTCTCGAGTGCTTCCGGGACCTCAACATCAAATGTGATGGTCACGGTCGGAGCAGCGTCGGATGCCTCTGCCATTTCCATAACCGGCTCGACATACTGCTTTGAGCAAGCCGCAGTACAGAACAAAACCGCTAAAATGTATAGTGTCTTTTTCATAATCAAAAATATTAATTAGTCAGTCTGGAACCCGCTCCATGTAGTCATATACTGGCTCATCGGTTTATCTCCCCAGTACCAGGAATCATACACGCAACGCACCGCTGCAGACTCAGCACCAGTAGAATTTCCTTGATTATTCAGCACAGCACCACTAGCCGCCCAATATGCTCCGTCAAATAACGATGGTATTTTGCCCTTATTTGATAAACTGATCACGAACCTGATCTCTGCATCTGTTGGAATTCTCCAACGACCAGCAGGGTAACCATTCTCCTGATAAGAGGCACACCTGCGAACAGCCTGGTCATAATTAATGTTAGTAGTCGCTCCAACAGAAGACGCTATCTTAAATTGAGGAGCGATGGCATTTGAGGCCGCAGGATCGACACGATGGTAACCTGTTAAAATACCAGTTCCTTGTCCTCTTAAGCGATCAATCGTCTCAGCTTCTTGTTTTCTAGGATCAGCGATATACCAACCATTTGTGTTACCTGACAGATTAGACACATTAATTGTATAATTATTATAATTCTTATTCTTATCTGAAATAACATACTCATAATGACAAACAGCACCTAATGCCTCTGGATCCTCACTGGGATAACTGTAAGAAACCACGACAGATGAAACGACATTTGAATGATCGTTATTACCATCGAAATCCATCGTTACAGTTAAACTTGATGCTGCCCCTGACCAACTTGTTTTAGAGGAACTGTTACCAGATGGATCATATGAAACATTACGAGAATTCCTACCGTTATAGTAATTAATAATCAGCCCAGTAATTTGCCCATTAGTTGGAGCTGTAATTGTCATTGTTCCTGGATAATTCCTTCCCACCCATGATTGTTCTCCAAAACGTTTTCCATAATAAGTAGGAAACAAACCACCCGAGGAGTGATTATTCACACGGCTAAAAGAAATATAAAGACCGCCATCTGATGAGTATGAGCTATTATAATTTGAGAAAGAACACTCAAAATTCTGATCCACTAATCCACCACCATCGTCATTTATTATTTTAAATGCTGGAGAATAGTAATTACTATCATATCCCCAACCATCTGAATCATGGCTTCCATACTTATTGATAAACACCCACTTATTCGAAGCCTCGGAAGTGATATACAAAGAAGGATACTGAGTGACTGTCACTGTCAAAGGAGAACAATTAGCTTCATTCGCTATAGTAATCGTGAAAGTGTAAATTGAGCAGTCGAGATCGCTACTCGTAACATCGCTGACGAGATTATGGTTAAGGGTGATCGAACTCCTATCATTCGGGGTAACAGTGAAGCCGGAAGTCAGTGTCCTGGGTGTAGGATCATTTGAGCTGTAATCAGTATAACTGCAAGTTACACTTTCTATGCTGAGATTGTGCGATGAGGTAACAGGAATCGTTATACCATTCTCCGCATATATGGAGAACTCATTCTGAGCGACACTGAGATATTTACCTTTCGTCAAAGCTTCGTCACCGTTATCTCCTCCAACAGTGAAAGCTTTGCTCCAATCTACCACATAATAATCGCCTAAAACCTCCACGGAGCCATCATCAACCTCGCTACCAAGAACACCGATATCAAGGACGAACTTGTAGAAAGTGTTACGATCGATCTTCCCGTCAAAACTGTTAGGCATTACAACCTTATAGTAATATGGTTTACTATTACTGGCGGATCCGGATGCGGCCCAAGGAAGGACTACCTTAAAATAAGGAGCATTAGCCTCTTCAGGCTCCCATGATTGAGGATAAGTGTAAAAAGGCGTCACCGTCGTTCCTACATGAGGCTGTTCTTCCCCACCAGTAACACTGACAGCCCAATCATAGGGATAGAGGAAGTAATTGGCTTTATTGGCATCTTCTGATGAGGTGTCCCCATAAGTCATATAGGTTCCGTCGAAAGTACCTTTCTTGACAGCATTGACATAGTAAATCCTGAGGTTACTATAGTCAGGCTCATATGTTATCGAACCACTCACAATATTAACAGGTATATTAACCGTCATTGTCAACTTGGCAGCAAGCCTGTGAAGAGGAACAGTCGCACTTGAACCGACTGTAGTTGAGACCGCCTCTTCTGAATCCATGACAAAGGATGTCTGAGCCGCAGTAAAATCCGTAGTAACAGAAATGGCCTGAAGCGCGTCAATTGTCTCAGTACCTGATATGCTCACATCTGAAGGAAGGTTGGCGACAGCGTAAACAAAGCATTGAGCTCCTTCACTAGCTAACGCAGGAACATTGTCAACAATAGCGGTAGTGCTTGTGGTAGTGATACGGTTGTGATACACAGCCGATCCATCTTCACTAGTATAGATAAAATAGTCGATACTTTCAATCGCTGTCTCAGGGTCACCATCAGCCCTCGTCAAAAGATCAGAGCACTTGAACTCCAAATTGATACTACCCGGCTGTGACGGATACTCCTCATGAAGAGAGCATGAGAATGTCGTGACAGCCAGGGCTGTCAAAACAATATATGTGATAAAAGAACTTTTTCTCATAGTGATTATTCGTTATGGGCTATTACAAAACGTGCTTCATGATACCTGCCATCAGAAGTCTGGGTCTCAGTGTCAATATTGACTGTCTTTCCTGACACAACAGCATAAGTGTGCAGTATCATCGTATAATCTTCTGTACGGGTTGAAGGAATATTAGCCATATTCGGAGTGATCTTTAGGATTATGGGTTTGACATCTGTTCCTCCTCCTACAGTCTGAACAGTACCATTAAGGTGCGGACTTTCTTCTCCATCAATTATTGACACAACATTGAAATAACCGTTGGGATCAACTGGAACAACACTCCACTCGGCATTATGAGGAAGGGTTATCGAATATTGGACATAAACGACTCCTGCGGAAAGAGGTTTGCTGGGACTACCTCCGAAAGATATTATCCAGTTTCCGCTATCAATATCTACCGTTGAGTTGGCAGCTGAATAAGGATTCTGGTTAAATTGGAAATATGAAGCTTGGGCCGCTCCTTCCGTGTAATCAATATTCGAAGTGCCACCATCAATCCACTCCACGACCTCGAAATCGAGATCGATCGAGAACTTCCAGACATCGCCCGGCATAGCCAAGCCATAGATCCGGTGCTTCGAGCATGCGGAGAAAGCAATGGGGGTGCCATCCTTATCTGTCTCTGTAACCCCACTATTTAAAGCGAGCTTACGAACAGTTGTATTGCCACCTATCGTCACATTAAACTCCAATGTGAGGTTATTCAACTCCTGCGGAAGGGCAAGAATAGTGAATGTGATGGGGCTGTTTTTGGCGATGGTCGTCCCGCTGGCAAAGGTGTATTCAACCTTGCCGTTAGATGAGGAAAAAGAAGGACAAGCGTATGTCGTCGCACCGCCAGCCGTGATGGTAGCGGTATAGTCTCCGGACAAGGCTGTAGAGGTAGAGGTCAATGCGAAACTGTTGAGGGTGATATCCTGGTCAGCGCTCTCAAGGGTGATTTCAAAAGCGGTGAACGCTGGATAGAACTCAAGCGTCACAGAGGAATTCGGCTCCACACCATTGACCGCCGCAACCATAGGAGCGGAAGCGAGAACGTTGTCCGACGGGGTCTGGGTGCCAGGGATGGAAAGATCCACTCTATTAGTCGTTCCAGTGCCGGCCATAGACGCCGGATAAACAGCCCAGAAGCCGCAATAGCCTGTGACGCCATCCCAATTGAGACCATGCTCAGCGGCATTCTCCACAGTTGCCTGGCTCCTGGTGTTATCCCTGGACTTCACGTTGAATGAAGACACCTTGTAGTCCGAATAATTCGCATTGTCCGGGGTCTTGGCCGCATCACTCCAGATACGGAGCACGTCGCCAGTCTGCCAATTTATACGCTCCCAAGTGAGAAGACCACCCGACGTGGTACCCTCCCCACTATACTCGGCCCTGGTCTGGGGACCAGCAACCGATGAGGCCACGAAGCGGACCTCACCGCCCTTGCCGAACTCCTTCTGGCATCCCGCCAGTAGAAGCGATCCTCCTATCAAGGAGGCTATTAACATGATCTTTTTCATTTCCCTCCTTGATTACTCTGATGTCCATTCGTGATTAAAATCACTTCCCGAGAAATCATGATTCTCGACTTTCTGCCCGGTTGACTCGATGGTGATTTTCGTGTCAACCACGGAGGCCAGGAGAACGCACGCGGGCTGAATCTCCAACTCTCCCAGAACTCTCGGGCTCTCGAATTTCTGTTTGGTTTTCATCATAACTTATTATTACTTACTTATCTTATTATCTTTCAATAATTTCCAGCCAACTTCTCGGAACCTGGGCCTTTGCGTAACAACAGTCCAACAGTCCCACGACAACATAATACCTGCCCCTCAACTCCAACACTCTGCCCTCGACATCCCTCAAGGCGCCTTTCGTAACACGGACCCAAGCACCGAGCAAGAGGGGCTTGTCCACAAGACCGCCTTCCTCCAAGTCAAGGTCAAGGACACGCTTGAAGTCCTCCATCTGCTTGTCGGGCACAACGAGCAGCGTCTTCGTCGCGCAATCGACGATGTACTTCACACGGATCATCCCGCTGTTCGCCAGGCCGCACGCCTCACTCTTCGTCGTCCTCAAAAACACAAGGTTGCTTATCACGGGAGGGATGAAGTGCTCGATCCCGAGGGTCTCCAGACGACGGTGGATCCCAGGCTCCTGTCCGTAACGAGTGCGGGCGGCATACCATCTTGTGACCTCACCCATCATCAGAACTTCCTCCCTGTCAATATGCCCAGGAACGTCAGCCCCAGAACCTTCATGTCAAACAACACCGAATGGTTACGCAGATAGTAAAGGTCGAGGTCAAGACGAGTCAGCATCTTCTCCATTGTGTCTGTGTAACCGTTGTATAGCGTGGCATAGCTCGTGACCCCGGGACGTATCTGATAGAGATAACGGTACCTGGGGTTGCGGTCCATGATCCTGTCTATGTAATACTGCCGCTCGGGGCGGTAGCCGATGAACGACATGTCGCCCTTGAACACGTTCCACAGCTGGGGGAGCTCGTCAAGGTGATGCGCACGGAGGAACGCCCCGACCTTCGTCAGACGTTCGTCACCCTCACCGGAGTAAAGGCAGGGACCGGACTCATCCTCGGCGTCCGGACGCATTGAGCGAAACTTATAGATCCTGAATGTCTTACCGTTACGACCCACTCGCTCCTGAGAGTAAATGGCTGGACCGCCGTCCTCCCTCCTCACCGCTATGGCGCAGATAGCCATAAGAGGAGAGAACACTATCAGAAGGATGCCGGACAAAAGCACATCGAACGTCCTCTTGACAACGTGACCGGCGCCGCTCATACCGTCCTCGATCTTCACGGGTACACCCTTGTCTTTCCCTTCGTCCGACAAATGGGCACCCTTCGGGAAAAGGATACCGTCAATCCCCCCAAGACACCACTGCAGACGCTCCATGTCGGAAGCGTCCTTGCAGTACCACACGACGTTGTCACCAATCATCATGCCCTCCTCAGAAGGGTCGGATGACACGAAACCAGCCACCGTAAACAGTCCGGAGGACGTAGTCGAATCAGCAAGGCTGACTGAGTCGGGACCTGTGCCAAAGATAAGAACGGCTCCTTTACTCGCAAGCTTCATCACGTCGTCCCTATCCCTGAGAAGAGTGGAAACCAAGAGCCTTGAAAATACGACAAGACCTACCGTCATGACAAAGTCGCCAAGCAAAGCAAGCAGATAAAAGACCATATCGGGGAGCTCCAGCCAACCAATGAGTATAATGGCAAGAAGGAACGCTTCCTTGACAAGACACGCACCTGTCAGGCCTATGAGCTGCCGTTTGGAAAAATACCTTATCGAATAGTTCTGTGTCCTGAAAACACGGAAAGCCACAAATGAGGCCACCACAGAAGTTAAAAGCCATTTGAGGACTATGAAGGAGAAGCCAGGAATTGGCTCAGCCACCCACCTGACGAGTAGAATCGCCAGAAGGGACGCCAACAGCGAGAGAGCCAAGTCCACAAAAAAGACCAGCCCCCTTGCAGGATGCGTTATCTCTGATTTAATAGTACTCACAATAATCCCTCCGGCCAAATGGTCGGCTTTAACGTGCAAATATAATATATAATATATAATTGAGCAAGTCTGAGTTATTTTTTCCTTCTCTCACGGTTATTTATTCCTTTTCACATGCTTTTTACTCTTATTTTCACTGGATCTTTAAATAATTTGAGGTTTATTTAGTATCTTTGTAAAGAAGGTGGCCCTTGTGTCAATCTGAGCAAAGCGAAGAATCTCAAGTCGCCGCTGGTAATCATTTTTATTCATTAAACATTATGGCAAAAGAGGTAGAAGCAAAGGCCGCAGACGTCAACGCCGCAAAACTCAAGGCGTTGCAGGCCACGATCGACAAGATTGAGAAAGATTACGGGAAGGGGACGATCATGAAGCTGGGAGAACAGCCACAATGGGACGTGCAGGTCATTCCGAGCGGTTCCGTAGCGCTTGACCACGCTCTCGGGATCGGAGGTTACCCTAGGGGCAGGATCGTCGAGATCTATGGCCCTGAGTCAAGCGGAAAGACCACGCTCGCCATCCATGCGATTGCGCAGGCACAGAAGGCCGGCGGTATCGCAGCGATGATCGATGCGGAGCACGCGTTTGACAGAACTTATGCTAAAGCGCTGGGAGTCAATTTGGAGACCCTCCTTATCTCCCAGCCTGACAATGGCGAGCAGGCTCTTGAAATCGCCGACAACCTGATCCGCTCTGGAGCGATTGACATCGTTGTCATCGACTCCGTGGCCGCCTTGACTCCTAAAGCGGAGATCGAGGGAGAGATGGGCGACAACAAGGTAGGACTCCAGGCCAGGCTTATGAGCCAGGCTCTCAGGAAACTCACGGCAAACATCGCCAAGACCAACACTTGCTGCATCTTCATCAACCAGCTCAGGGAGAAGATCGGCATCATGTTCGGCAACCCCGAGACCACGACTGGCGGTAACGCGCTGAAGTTCTACGCTTCTGTACGTATCGACGTTCGCAGGACCACCCAGCTCAAGGATGGCGAGGAGGCTCTCGGCAACAGGACAAGGGTCAAGGTCGTCAAGAACAAGATGGCTCCGCCTTTCAAGAAGGCCGAGTTCGACATCGTGTTCGGCGAGGGCATTTCCAGAGTCGGGGAAATCATTGACCTCGGTGTGGAATATGGAGTTATCAGCAAGAGCGGTTCCTGGTTCAGCTACAACGACCAGAAGCTCGCGCAGGGCCGCGAGGCTGTCAAGCAGCTCCTAAAGGACAATCCGGAGCTCTGCGACGAGATCGAGGCCAAGCTCCGCGAGGCTCTCAAGAATGTCAAGGACTAGGCGCCGGGGCGATCTTGCATCTGGCAAGTTTTTTTCCAAGGCCGGGGTCAAGGATCCCGGCCTTGATTATATTCCCGACTGTCCATTCAGCCACCGGGGAGTTTTCCCTGAATATGATTATCCCATGGGCGGCTCTTTTGTCGATGTAGGGATGCCTGGCAAGCTCGTTTTCCGGAAGTGTCCAGAGAGGGTAAGGCTCCGACGGCCCGACCTTGATGAGGTCTTTCAGACCGTCGTATTTCTCCTGGTCGAAATGCCAGATGTCCATCAGCTGTTCCGGATAGGAATATCCTCCCAACTCACGACGGTAGCTTACCATCTTGGCGGCGAAGAACTTGCCGATCCCCGGGAGGGTCTCGAACGCCGCCGAGTCCGCTCGATTGATGTCGATTTTCGGAATATCGATATATTTCTCAAGCCGACGATACACTGAATCCTCGACCACATAAGACTTGGCGAAATCGCTCTTTCGTCTGAAGCGACCGCCTTTTTTGCGGTAATTATCAATTGATTCCGCCTGCTTTTGGCTGAACCCGAGACGCATCAAGTCGTCCACGCTCACGGTGTTCGGATCGAACCTGAAGCTCTCGTACCGCCTCTTCGTATTCGCCCGCCAGATATCCCTCGCCGATGAACTGTACCGGCGGGCTTTCGAACGTCCGGCAGGTGCCAGCTCTGGCAACTCAACCGCCTCGCTACGCTCGGCCCCACCGCTCGCTTCACTTCGTTCCGCTCCGGTCCCCCCTCTTACAGTGCCGAGGGTGGCATGGGTTGAGCTTGCCAGACTGGCACCGGCCGCTCCCGAGTAGAGAGAGTCGAGAGGGTCGAGATAGACGAAGACGGTGTCGGGATGGTCGTGGTTGGCGACGATCCGAGCGACAGAGGCTTTGGAGATGAAAAGAGCGGCCTGATAGCCGATGATAAGGAATAGAAGGGCAACTGAGCCCACAACGAACGATGCGGACGGCTTACCGCCCCGCTTTTTGAAGTCTTTCATGTCCGAAAAAGATTAAGTCACATTTTGATTTATTGGTCTAATTGATTATTTTTAAGATGTTTCCGCTGCTGAGGACACCCCTCCACGACGATCACGATCTCCCCTTTTGGCTCATGCTCCCGGTACCATCCGGCGACTTCAGCAAGGGTCCCCCTCCGATGCTCCTCATGGATCTTGGAGATCTCCCTCGCCACTGAGCATCGACGCTCCGCTCCGAAAAACTCCGCAAACTGATCCAGCGTCTTCACAAGCCGGTAAGGAGACTCGTAGAAAACCATTGTCCTGGTCTCAGTGGCCAGCTCCGTCAACAGAGTCTGCCTCCCCTTCTTCACCGGGAGAAAGCCTTCAAAGCAGAAGCGATCACACGGAAGTCCAGATGAGACTATGGCCGGGATACAGGCCGTAGCGCCAGGAAGTGTCTGAACCTCAATTCCTTCCGCCGCACAAGTCCGAACCAGTAGAAAACCGGGATCCGAGATTCCGGGAGTGCCAGCGTCGCTGATCAAGGCGACATTCATGCCGGCGAGTATCCTATCCTTGATAAGCTCGACAGTCTGGTGCTCATTGAACTTATGATGGGACTGGAGCTTCCCATGGATGTCGTATCTGTGCAGGAGGACGGAACTGGTTCTCGTGTCCTCGGCGAGGATCAAATCAGCTCCTTTCAGGACCTCCACAGCCCTGAAAGTCATGTCATCCAAATTGCCGACGGGAGTCGGGACAATATACAAGATTCCGGCCATCCAGGATCAGCTTAACTTGCGGCGTACCGCCATCATCAACCTGTACACCGGCTCTGAGTTCATGTCCCAGTCCGGATGTTTCTCACCGATGTATGCGAGAGCCTCAGACAGTGAGCCCATAGCATTGAACTTGGAGATTGTCTCCTGGAAAAGCATTGGATCCTCTCCGAAGAGGGTATTGATAAGGTACACCCTGTCGTTCAGGGATATGGCGCTTATGATATTCCTTACCGGCATTCCGGGACGATCCGTCCGCCATGCCTGTTTCTCCGCCATCACATCCATCACGGCAGTATCAGCCTTAGCAGTGTCCAGAATGGATTTTTTCGGCTCAATGGTCTCAGCCGGAGCAGCCTCCGAGCCAAGGCCGTACTCAGCCGCAGCGAAGCGAGAATGGACGCGGCCGGGCTCGGACGGCTCTGCGGCGTCAGCAGGCATGTCCTCGACATCTGAGATCGAGATGTCGATAGGGGTGTCATCGACCGGAGCGATGTCTATAGGTTCCTCTTCCGGTTCCTCCGCAGGCTCAGGGACGGCAGGGGCCAGCTCTGACGGCTCGACCGCCTCGCTGAGATCCTTCGCTTCGTCCAGGATGACAGGCGGCTCTACGGCATCTAATTGCAAAGCCTTGATCTCATCCTCAAGCTGAGTGAGTTCGTTCTTGATGGCATCGATCCTACCCAGGAGGCCAGCTATTGTTTTCTCGTCAATATTGCTCATAAAACTTATCTTTTGCTATCTTTGTAATGCAAGTGAAATCCTTACAAAGCTAACGAAATGTTTTCAGAAAACATAAAAAAAGCCGGAGAGATCGAAGTGATCTGCGGCTCGATGTTCTCAGGAAAGACTGAAGAACTCATCCGGAGAATCCGCAGAGCCAAATTCGCCAACCTCAAGATCGAAATATTCAAACCCACGATCGACACCCGGTACTCAGAAGACGACGTCGTCTCACATGACTTTCACAAGATCCCCTGCCACGCAGTCAAAGATCCCAAGGAGATGCTGAATGTCGCCGACGACGTGCAAGTCATAGGCATCGACGAGGCCCAGTTCTACGACATGTCACTAGTGGACGTCGCACAAGAACTCGCCAACAGAGGTAAAAGGGTTATCATCGCCGGCCTTGACACCGACTATCTCGGAAAGCCCTTCGGCCCGATGCCGTACCTGATGGCAGTCGCCGAGGAAGTACGTAAAGTCCACGCTATCTGCGTCAAATGCGGCAACCTGGCGAACCACTCGCACCGTCTCTCTAACAGCATGGAGCTGGTTGTCCTAGGTGAGAAAGACGCCTACGAGCCACTATGCCGCGACTGCTACAACAAGGCGATGGCCGAAGAGGCAGCTCACCACCTTGGATGATGCTCCAGAATGGCACGCTGCCAGGTGGAGCTGTCGATGTGGGTGTAGATTTCAGTCGTCAGGATGCTCTCATGACCGAGCATTTCCTGGACAACCCTCAGATCAGCGCCGTTCTCGATCAGATGAGTCGCGAAACTGTGCCGGAATGTGTGAGGGGAAATCTCCTTCGACACCCCAGCGGCCATCGCTTGCCTCTTGACCATGTTGAACATCGAGACCCTGCTGACTGATTTCCCGAACCTGTTGAGGAACATGATGTCATCAAACTGAGGCGCCGCCGGTTCAGGGCGGACGTCGAGATATTTCCTCACCGCCTCGACAGCCACCTCCCCCATCGGGACTATCCTCTCTTTATCACCCTTGCCCACGACCCTGACAAAACCTTCGTCCAGATAGACATGGGATATTCTCAGTCCCACAGCCTCGGAAACTCTCAAGCCGCATCCATACAGGACTTCGAGAATAGCCTTATCCCGGACACCGTTCCACTTGGACGTGTCGACAGAGTCGATAATAGCTGTCACCTCCTCAACGGACAGGACCTCCGGAAGATACCTTCCGAGCTTTGGGGAATCCACGGCGTCGCAAGGATTGTCTTTACGGTCTCCTTCCAAGACAAGCCAGTCAAAGAATGACCTCAGGGAGCTCAGGAGCCTCGACTGGGATCGCTTCGAGAGTTTGTCCACTGAAGCGAGATAATCAAGCACATCCTGGGTTGACACCATCGCCGGCTCAACACCCACGTTGGAAAAAAAGGCCTCGAGATCCGAGGTGTAGCCGGCAACCGTGTTGGGAGACATTGCCCTCTCTATTCTCAGATAATAGGAATAATCCGAGAGAATCTTGTGCGTAAGGTCCATTATAACGTTCTGTATTTTTTTCCGTATTCCAGCTGCTGAGCAAGGTAATCAGAAACTGGAACTATTTTATAATCAACCACTTTACCATCAACCTCGACTGGAACTACGTCGGGATTGACAAAGCCTCCGTAAGGCTTCAGTCCAAGTGCGGAGAACCGCTCCCTGACTTCTCGATGCAGGTCCGGATCGATGTCCACTCCATAACCTTCCACCAGATCTTTACCGGCCTGGTAATCACCCTCTGACTTGATCCTCTGGACCTCGGCCAACAAATCTCCGAAAAGGTCTCTTAAAGCGTGGAAATCATTTACCACGAAGTAGGTCTTGCCATCTCTTGTCTTCTTCTCGATCACATTACGCTCCGCACCTTTTTCCAGGCACCACTGGCAAATCAGTTTCCGGTTCCGCATGTGGGCCTCGGTGACTTTCTTCCCGAGTTCGATCCGGGAGAACTGGGTGAGAAGCCCGTTCCTGATGTAGCTTGAATAAGCAGGCTTCCAGGCCTCACTGTCAGGCATTATTCCCAACTCAACCAGCTTAGGATCAGCAATATAATAAAGGCCAAACAGATCTGCCCTGGCCTCTTCCAAGGTACTCTGGTACTCGCCAAGAGCATTCGGAGACACGCCGGGGAGAAGTTGTCCGGACCCGTGCCCGAGACACTCATGAAGGTCGGTGTGGATCTCATCGTCATGGCTCCCGTATTTTTTGTAGGCGTCAATCTCGGCCTGATCGAAGGCGAACTCCCCAAGAGCACTTCTTGGAGCTTCCAAAGCCGCCTTATCGTAGGCCTGGGTGATGTTCGAGATCGTCACTGACTTTGAGCCATGCTCTTTTCTGATCCACTCGGCGTTGGGAAGGTTTATCCCGATAGGTGTGGTAGGATAAGTGGCGCCTCCGAGAGTCACCGCCGTCACCACTTTCGCAGAGACACCCCTGACATCGGCCTTCTTGAAACGAGGATCGACCGGAGAATGGTCCTCGAACCATTGGGCATGGGAGCTGAGTATTTCAGTCCTCTTCGAAGCCTCATGGTCCTTGATGTGGACATATCCCTCCCATGTGGCTTTCCGCCCGAGAGGATCGTCATAGTCTTCGATGAATCCGTTGATGAAATCCACTGTCCCCGATGTTTCCTCGACCCAGGCGATGTTGAACTCATCCCAAAGCTTGAGATCTCCTGTACAGTAATATTCGATAAGCAACTCTAACTCAGCTT
>ONUG01000102.1 GCA_900320965.1 uncultured Bacteroidales bacterium
GGTTCATGACTGAGATCAAGTTTGATTTCTCCAAGCTATTTGAATCGCGCCTGATGTTTTTCTATGATCCGAGGATCATTCTCGGACATGAGGAAATGGCATTCTGCTCCAATTATTTCCAACTTCTGAAATCCATCCTCTCTTCCAGGATTCCTGACAAGAGATCCGCTGTCGGCTCGCTGGTAGAGTCCTTAATGAATGTCCTGGCGGGCTTGGTGGATGATCATCATCCTGAAGAGATCGAAACAAGCCATTCGACCCAGACCCGGCTCAACATCCTTTTCGAGAAGTTCATGTCGCTGGTTTCCGAGTACCACAATTCCGAGCGTGGCATGGCGTTTTACGCTAACCGCCTTGGGATGACGCCCAAGTATCTTTCCAAACTTATTAAGCAGGTCAGTGGACGTTCCGCCCCGGACTGGATCGATTCATTTGTGGTCAATGAGGCGAAGAGCATGCTCAAGTACACGGATGATAGTATTAAGGAGATTGTATATAAGTTGAATTTTGTCAACGCTTCCGTGTTCTACAAATTTTTCAAGGCTCAGACAGGCATGACTCCCAGCGAGTACCGGAATCAGATACCTTAAAATTTTAAATTATAAAGGTCGAATCCATTAAATATTTAAACGAAAATCGTTTTAAAAAATAATGAAAAATAATTTGCAATTTGAAGGTTTCTTAATAAATTTGCCACCAGACAGACAAAAGTTCTTTTTGTTGTCTATTTGTTAAGTTCGTTTTATATACAACCGGCCGGCGTTTTGGGGAAAGCGCCGGTCTTTTTTTATAAAGTTATCCTCACTTTGATTTAAGATTCGTGTTTTTTTTGTAGATTTGTGTAATGTACCACAAATCGGACACATTAAACTAACAAATAATTCAATCTGCACATGGAAAAGAAAAACACTAACATGGTGGCTATCGTGACGATGTGCTTCATCTTCGCGATGATCTCCTTTGTCACCAACATGGCCGCTCCGTTCGGTAACATCTGGGGTAACCAGTATCCTTGGTCAAAGATGGCCGGTAACCTGATGAACTTCGCGGCTTACCTGTTTATGGGTATCCCCGCCGGTAAGATGCTCTTGAAGATCGGTTACAAGAACACGACTCTCGTGGCTCTCGCCACCGGTTTCATCGGTATCGTGATCCAGTGGATCTCCAGCAAGCTTGGTGGCAGCGGATCCGCCATCTATGTTTACCTTCTCGGAGCGTTCGTCTGCGGTTTCTGCGTCTGCATGCTCAACACTGTTGTCAACCCTATGCTCAACATCCTCGGTGGTGGTGGAAACAAGGGTAACCAGTACATCCAGATCGGTGGAACTCTGAATTCCTTGACTGGAACCCTCACTCCTCTGCTCGTCGGTGCCCTCATCGGAACCGTCACGTCCAGCACCTCGATGTCCGATGTCGCCCCGTTGCTCTTCATCGCCATGGGTGTCTTCGCCATCGCTTTCGTGATCATCTCCCTCGTGAAGATCCCCGAGCCCGCAAAGGAGCGTAACGCGCAGGTCTATGAGCATAGCGCATGGAATTTCCGTCATTTCGTTCTCGGAGCTATCGCCATTTTCTTCTATGTCGGTATTGAGATCGGTATCCCTTCACAGGTGAACTTCTTCCTTGCTGACGCCACCTCCAAGGGCGCTGGAATCGCTGTCAATGGAGCCGCTATCGGTGGCGCTATCGCCGCCATCTACTGGCTTTTGATGATGGTCGGCCGTATGTGCAGCACCTTCATCTCCGGAAAGGTCAGCACCAGGACCCAGATGATCAGCGTCTGCTCGGTCGCTATCGTCCTCGTGCTCATCGCCATTTTCATCCCGAAGACTGTCACTGTCAATATGCCTGGTTACAGCGCCGCTGACGGATTCGCCATGTTCCAGGTCCCTCTGAGCTGCTTGCTCCTCGTCCTCTGCGGTCTTTGCACCTCTGTCATGTGGGGAGCCATCTTCAACCTCGCTGTCGAGGGTCTTGGAAAGTACACCGAGTCCGCTTCCGGAATATTCATGATGCTCGTCGTCGGTGGTGGTATCATGCCTTTTATCCAGGAACTTATCGCCAAGGGTCCCGCTGGCTACATGAACAGCTACTGGCTCGTTATCGCGATGCTTTGCTACCTTCTCTACTATGCCCTCATCGGCTGCAAGAACGTCAATAAAGACATCCCGGTTGACTAATATTCAGTGAATATGGAGAATATCGATCAGAATCTAGTTATAGGAGTCGATGTGGGAGGTCAGACCTCCAAGTGTGGTATAGTCGACACCAGAGGCACAGTAATCGCCCAGACTGTCATAAGGACTGACAACCATGACACTGTGGAGCCTTTCATCGCCGAACTCTCATCGGCCCTCAAGAAATTGATTGAGGAAGCTGGTGCTGAAGGTAAGATCCGCGGTATCGGAGTTGGCGCGCCTAATGCCAACTACTACACAGGCGACATTGAGAACGCCGTCAACCTGTCCTGGGGACGTGCCGGCTCACTTCATTTTGCCGCTCTCCTGAAAGATGCGATGGGTGGGATCCCTGTGACCCTGACCAACGATGCCAATGCCGCTGCCATGGGTGAGATGACCTATGGCGCCGCCAGGGGAATGAAGAATTTCATCATGATCACCCTCGGAACCGGTGTCGGTAGTGGAATCGTGATCAACGGTGAGGTTGTCTATGGACATGACGGATTTGCCGGTGAGCTTGGTCACACGACCCTCGTGCGTCATAATGGCCGTCTTTGCAACTGCGGCAAGACCGGTTGCCTTGAGGCATATTGCTCCGCCATCGGTATGGCCAGGACAGCACGCGAGTGGCTGGACATGAGCGACGAGCCTTCATTGCTTCGCAAGCTTGACAAGATCACTTCGAAAGATGTCTATGAGGCTGCCAAGGAAGGCGATGCCCTGTCCCTCAGGGTCTTCGACTACACCGGGACATTGCTCGGAATGGCTTTGGCTGATTTCATCGAGTTTTCCGCTCCTGAGGCGATCGTCCTGTTCGGCGGTCTGGCGAGGAGTAAGGAATTCCTCACAGAGCCCATCGAGAAGTCGATGAACGCCAATGTGTTGCCTCTGTGGAGGGGTAAAGTGAAGCTTGTCTATTCCTCTCTCAAGGAGTCTGATGCCGCCATCCTCGGAGCGTCTGCTCTGGCTTGGTAGGAAAGACTAGGAAAGTACTTCCTTAAGGTATTGGCCGGTGACCGAATCAGGATCATCGGCCAATTCTTCTGGTGTACCCTTGGCGACTATCCTGCCACCGCCCTGACCTCCGTCCGGGCCCATGTCCAGAATGTAGTCCACACTTTTGAGGATGTCCAGATTGTGCTCGATAATGATCACCGTGTTGCCTTGGTCGACCAGTTCCTGGAGGACCTGCAACAGCACCTTGATGTCTTCGAAATGAAGTCCGGTGGTGGGTTCGTCAAGGATGTAGAGAGTGTTTCCCGTGGCTTTGCGGAACAGTTCGGCAGCCAGTTTCATCCTCTGGCTCTCGCCTCCGGAGAGGGTGATGGCGCTTTGCCCGAGGTGCACGTAGCCAAGTCCCACATCGACAAGGGCTTTCAGCTTCCTGGCGATCGCCGGAATCGGCTTGAAAAACTCGTAGGCCTCGCTGATCGGCATTTCGAGCACATCGTTGATATTCTTGCCCTTGTAGTGGACAGCGAGGGTGTCCTCTTTGTAACGTCTTCCCCGGCACTCGTCACAGACGACATTGACCGATGGAAGGAAATTCATCTCGATGACCTTGATTCCCGCTCCGTTGCATGCTTCGCACCGGCCTCCCGGGACATTGAATGAGAATCTACTGGCCTTGAAGCCTCTGACTTTGGCGTCGGGGGTGTCCTCGAAAAGGTTCCTGATGTCCCCCATGACTCCGGTGAATGTGGCGGGGTTGGATCTTGGGGAACGGCCGATCGGGCTCTGGTCAATCTCGATGAGCTTGTCAATATTCTTAATGCCCTCGATAGTGTCGTAGGGGAGGGGACGGAGCTTTGCCCTGTGGAGCTTGTTTTTAAGGATGGGCATAAGGGTCTCGTTGATAAGGGAAGATTTGCCGCTCCCGCTGACCCCGGCGACCCCGATGAGGCAGCCGAGCGGGAAGGTCACATCGACGTTCTTAAGATTATTACCCTTTGCCCCTGTGAGCCTCAGGCTCAGGCCATTGCCTTTACGTCTTGAGGAAGGGACCTCGATTTTTCTTTTCCCCTGCAAATAGTCCAGTGTCAAGGACTTGCCGAATACACACCTGGAAGCGATGTCCTTATCGAGCGACGATGGGATCACCCCTTTGTCGGGGGAATATGCCAACAGTGCTTTCAGCGGAGCGTTGAGGCAGATCCTTCCTCCCTTTTCCCCGGCTCCAGGGCCCACGTCGACCAGCCAGTCAGCGCTCATCATGGTCTCCAGGTCATGCTCCACGACCATCACGGAGTTTCCTTCGTCACGAAGTTCCTTCAGGGACGCTATGAGTTTGCGGTTATCCCTCTGGTGAAGGCCGATCGAGGGTTCGTCAAGGATGTACAGCACCCCGACAAGCTTGGATCCTATCTGAGTGGCCAGCCTGATCCTCTGGCTTTCTCCTCCCGAGAGAGAAGCAGTCGGCCTGTCGAGGGAAAGGTAGTCCAAGCCCACGTCCAACATGAACCGGACCCTGTCGTCGAGCTCCTTGAGGATGTCTCTGGCTATGTTGTTTTCCCTCTCGTTGAGTTTGCCCGGGAGATACAGGAGCCAGTTTCTGAGCTCTGTCATCTCCATCGCAGAAACTTCGGAAATGGTTTTCCCGTCGATCCTGAAACAGTTGGTCTCTTCCTTCAGGCGGGTACCGTGGCAGACCGGGCAAACGACTTTGTCGTCGATGTCCTCGACCACTCCGTCGAACGAGACCATCTCAGACAGATTGCCCTCTCCGATTCTGAACATCTCTTCGCTGCCGAAGATGATGTGGGTCACAGCTTCGTCGGGAATTGTCGCTATGGGGTCGTAGAGAGAGAAGTTGTATTTCCTAGCTATTGACCTGATTATGTCGAACTTCCGGGTCTCACGGACTTTCCCTAGCGGCACTATCCCACCGTCGGCGATGGACACGCTTCTGTCCGGAATTATCGTGTCCATATTGACGTCCACGATCATTCCAAGTCCTTTGCAGTGGGGACAGTATCCTTCCGGAGAATTGAAAGAGAACGAGTGCGGCGCCGGTTCCTGAAGCGACAATCCGGATTCCGGATCCACAAGGTGCTTCGAGAAGTGCCGGAGCTTGTCATCCCCGCTCTCAAGCATCGCGATCGATCCTTTTCCGAGGTTGAGGGCTGTCATGACAGAGTCCCTGACACGCTTGGTGTCACCGTCGGATGGCTTGAGTTTGTCGACGACCAGTTCAATGAAGTGGCCTTTGTAGCGGTCCAGGGCGTCGACTTCGGACAGGGGCAGGATCTCGCCATCGACCCGGACTTCCGTGTACCCGCGCCTGCGGTACTGGTCGAAGAGCTCCCGGTAATGCCCTTTACGTCCCCTGATGAGCGGGGCTAGAAGATAGCACTTCTTCCCTTTGTATTCGTCCATGATGAGATTCACGATCTGCTCGTCAGTGTAGCGGATCATCTCCTTGCCTGTGACTGGGGAATATGCCCTCGAGGCCCTGGCGTAAAGGAGTCGGAGGAAATCATAGATCTCGGTGATGGTTCCCACGGTCGACCGCGGGTTATTGCCGGTTGTTTTCTGCTCGATCGCTATGATCGGGCTCAGACCGTCGATGCTCTCGACTTCGGGTTTCTCAAGGATACCCATGAAATGCTTGGCATAGGTCGAGAGAGTGTCCATGTAACGTCTCTGGCCTTCAGCGTAGATCGTGTCGAAAGCCAAGGAGGATTTCCCGCTGCCGCTCAGTCCGGTCACCACGACAAACTTGTTTCTTGGGATGTCCACATTGACTCCGGCGAGGTTGTGGGCCTCCGCGCGACGTATCTCTATGTATTCCTTATAATTGTCACTCATCAACTGCAAAGGTAGGTGATTTTTACGATTATTTGAGTAAATTTGTGGGAATGAACAGTCGTGTCAACATCAAATCATTTCTCTTCAATCCTTTCCAGGAGAACACCTATCTTCTCTGGAACGAGGAAGGGGATTGCGTGATAGTCGATCCGGGGTGTTATACTCCCCGGGAGGAGGCTGTGCTTAAGGATTTCATCCGATCAAAGAATCTAAAGCCAGTCTCGATATGGCTCACCCATGGCCATTTCGACCACATTTTCGGAGTAGGGGAATTGACCCGTTGTTTCTCTATTCCGGTGTGGATGGCTCCCGAGGACAAGTTCATCCTCGAAAAGGACGGGGAATATGCGACGGGAGTGGGCTTGAGAGCTCCTGAAGTCGGATTCCAGACCAGGGATATTCATGAAGGCCAGGTCATGGAGATGGGTTTCAAGGTGATCTCTACTCCAGGTCACACTCCAGGCTGCGTCTGTTTCTACAGCGAGCAGGCCAAGATCCTGCTTAGTGGGGACACGCTTTTTGCCGGAGCCATCGGTCGTACGGACCTTGATGGCGGAGACTACGACAAGGAGATAGTTGGAATAATGGAAAAACTCATGGACCTTCCCGGAGATGTTGATGTGTTCCCCGGACACGGTCCAGCCACCTCGATCGCTGAGGAAAGGACAGGTAATCCTTTCCTGCAGCCGTTCAATGAGCCTTGGGAGAGCGCTGATGATTACATTTAGCATGAAGTGATATGCACATCGGAATAGCTGGAAACATAGGATGTGGCAAGACCACGCTCACCCGTATGCTTGCAAAACACTACGGGTGGACCCCCAAGTACGAGTCCGTGACCTACAACCCGTACCTGGAAGACTACTACAAAGACATCCCGAGGTGGTCCTACAACCTTGAGACTTATTTCCTGGCTCAGCGTTTCAAGGATGTTCTGGAAATATCCAAAAGCAAGGATGTGATCATCCAGGACAGGACGCTCTACGAAGGTGTGTACATATTCGTGGCCAACAACTACGCGATGGGGAATCTCTCCAAGAGGGATTATGAGACCTACATGGATCTCTTCGGAGTGATGTCCTCGATGGCTGGGATGCCAGACCTCCTTATCTATCTTAAATGCTCCATCCCGCACCTTGTGGCACAGATCCAAAAGCGTGGGCGCGACTATGAGCAGACCATAGGGCTGGACTACCTTTCGGGCCTTAACGAGCGCTACGACAAGTGGATCGCTGAATACAAAGGTGAGGTCCTCACTATCGAGACCGACAATCTTGATTTCGAGAACCGGCCGGAAGATTTCGAGCTCATCACCGACAGGATCGACGCCAGGTTGTATGGCCTTTTCCCTATAGAGAAATAATTTAAAATCAATAAGATATGCACATAGCGATAGCAGGCAACATAGGTAGTGGCAAGACCACGCTGACAAAGATGCTGGCGGCCCATTACGGCTGGACTCCCAAGTTCGAGTCAGTCGACTTCAACCCCTATCTGGCGGATTTCTATGCCGACATGGAACGTTGGTCATTCAATCTTCAGATCTATTTCCTCAACAAGAGGTTCAAGGACGTCGTGGACATCTCAAGATGCGATGATGTGATCATCCAGGACAGGACGATCTACGAGGACGCCAGGATCTTCGCTCCGAACCTCCATTCCATGGGTCTCATGAGCACCAGGGATTTCGAGAACTACCGGGATCTTTTTGACCTCATGATGTCGCTCGTGAGCAAGCCGGACCTTCTGATTTATCTCCGTTCCTCGATTCCCAACCTTGTCGCTCAGATCCAAAAGCGCGGCCGTGACTACGAAAGCAGCATCAGGATCGACTACCTGACCGGCCTGAACAAGCGTTACGAAGATTGGATCAAAGAATATGACGGTCATCTTCTGATCATCAATGTCGATGAGATCAAGTTCGAGAACCGTCCCGAGGACTTCCAGGTTATCACGGACAAGATCGACGCTGAACTCTTCGGCCTCTTCCCTGAAGTTCACCAGATCGATGAGTAGACTGAGTTCATATTATTTGGCGGTTCTCGCCATGTTGTCCCTTCTGGCGGGATGCTCTGGTCGTGTAGAAAACCAAGAGCCTACGCCCCCACCGGAGCCGGTCACTGAAGTCTCTTTTGCTATTGGCGCTGATGTCAGTTGGG
>ONUG01000210.1 GCA_900320965.1 uncultured Bacteroidales bacterium
TCATTAGGTATTTATATGCATTTTTTATTTCTTAAAGTAATAGATTAAATAACCGAAAAATCCCGATGAGTACCCCATCATCCGGCATCCTCAACCACCCATCGGGACATTTTTGAGGGATCGATTGATTGTCAGGACATTTGTGGTTGCATATTAGAATTCACCTGCTCGATCGTGTTTGCGATGATGTCGTAGCTTGTCTTGTCGGTCCCGTCTCCGGCTATGTATTTCTGAATTCTCAGCCTGCCTGTGACGTAGAGGGGGAACCCTTTGGCGATGATTTCGAGCGACGGGATTCCTTTGTTTCCTTCCCAAGCTGTGACATTGTGCCAGGTAGTCTCTATGACCGGTTCACCGTTCCTGTCTTTGTAAGCGAAATTTGTGGCCACCGAGAAGTGGGCGACCCTTGTGTTACCGACATTGATGATGTTCACATTTCCGACGTTTCCTCGGATCTCGATTCTGTTCAGTTGTTCCATAATTCAGTTTATTTTTGGTTGTTGTCGCGAAGTTACACTCATGTGTGTACGGAAGAAAGGGTTGAAAAGAAAATAACATGATTTGTTTCTCTTTTTTATCCGTTTCATCTGATTGGAAGAATATTTTTATCCATTTCTTATCCGGATCAGCGGGTATAATATTTTCTTTTCATTGATTCATTTTTTCATTGTCCGGTGGTTTTTCTGGTTTTGGCTCCGTACCTCCATGGGACCATTGCGAATTTGCCTGGAGTGACGCATATTCGCGCCATGAGTTACAAAGAGGAAGTAGACAGTGGCGGGAGGAAATGTCTGGAGTGCGGGGATGTCCTTCCTTATGGGCGGAGTGACAGGAAGTTCTGCTCCTCGTCCTGCAAGAATCGGTGGCACTATCTTAAAGAGGGCAACCTTAAAGCTGAAAGGGCGAAGATCATAGGAGCCTTGGACCGGAACCGGGCAATCCTGGGTGCCTTGCTTGAGTCTGGAAAGACATCAATCGATATTCCTGACCTTGCGCGGTTGGGTTACAATTTTGATTGTGTAACCTCCTACCACAAGGTCAGGAATCGGGATGAGTACCGATGTTATGACATCAAGTACTATATGTCCGCGAGCAGGATATTCAAGATTGAGCGGTGCCTTCCTTACTCAATTTTCGCGGATCCTTGAAGAGGATCATGAACATGATGCCGACCACCAAGGCATAGGCGGCGAAGATGTACCAAGCTTTAGACCATCCTTCAGGACTGACGGCTGAGCATCCGCAGGCGTCCACTACCGCTCCGGCGGCGAGGGTGCCGATCGAGGCGCCAAGTCCGTTTGTCATCAGCATGAAAAGGCCCTGTGCGCTTGAGCGGATGTCAGTCCCGGTGTTCTCGTTGACATACAGCGAGCCTGAAATGTTGAAGAAGTCAAAAGCGACACCGTAGACGATGCAGGAGAGGATGAACAGAAGGACACCCGGCATGTCAGGGGATCCGGCTCCGAAGAAACCGAAGCGGAAAACCCATGCGAACATCGCTATCAACATGACATTCTTGATCCCGAATTTCTTCATGAAGAAGGGGATCAGGAGGATACACAGGGTCTCGGAAGCCTGTGAGATTGAGATCAGAGCGTTGGAATTCTTGACGGCGAATGAGTCAGGGGAGACGCTCTGGAAAGATCCCAGGAATAAGTTGGCGTAGCCATTGGTGATCTGCAGGGCGGCTCCGAGGAGCATCGAGAAGATGAAGAATATGGCGAACTGCCTGTCCTTGAACAGGGTGAAAGCCTTGAGGCCGAGAGCCTCGGTGAGGGACTGGCCTTTCTGGCCTCTCTTGACGGGGACTTCAGGCATTGTCAGGGCATAGGCGCAGAGCACCAGTGAGAGAATCCCGGAGAAGAGCAACTGGGTGTAGGAGTCCTGCATAGCCTTTCCTGAGAACTTGACGAAGTTCGTGCAAAGCATGCTGATGATGAAACCGATCGTGCCGAAAACCCTGATCGGAGGGAAATCCTTGACCGGATCCTTGCCCACGTTTTCAAGGGCGTGGTAGGCCACGGAGTTCACCAGAGCGATGGTAGGCATGAAGAAAGCCACGCTGAGGCTGTAGAGCGTGAAGAGGGGACCAAAGGAGACGCTCTCTCCAGCTCCCTTGCAGTAAAGCCCGGCCCCGATCATGAATATGCCCGCGAGAGCGTGGCAAAGTGACAGGACTTTCTGTGCCGGGATCCTGCGGTCGGCCAGGATGCCCATGAGAGTCGGCATGAATATCGACACGATGCCTTGCATCGCGAAGAACCATTTGATCTTGTCGATCATTCCCACGCCTCCCAGGTAGCGTCCCAGGGATGTGAGATACGCTCCCCAGACGGCGAATTCCAGGAAGTTCAGCAGGATGAGCCTGATGGTGATGGAGTTGTTCTTCATTATTGTTGAGATTTATTGTTTGTATTGGCTATCATTATCAAACAAAAATAAGAGTTTTTAGCTTAAAAAACACTATATTTGAAAGTCAAATAGCAAAGAATGAGGTTCACCGCAATAAAGGCAGATGCAGCCAGCAGGGCAAGGACAGGGGTTTTCACCACCGATCATGGTGAGGTGAAGACCCCCATTTTCATGCCTGTCGGCACAGTCGGATCGGTCAAAGGAGTCTACCACAGGGATTTGGCCAATGACATCGGCGCGGAGATAATCCTGGGCAACACCTATCATCTCTACCTTAGACCTGGACTCGAGACTTTGCGGTCCGCTGGCGGGCTCCACAAGTTCGAGTCATGGGACAGGCCTATCCTGACGGACAGCGGCGGATTTCAGGTCTTCTCTCTGACCCAGATACGCAAGATCACCGAAGAGGGCTGCCGCTTCCAGTCACATATTGACGGCTCAAGGCATTTCTTCACTCCTGAGAACAACGTTGACACACAGAGGATCATTGGTTCGGACATCATGATGGCGCTTGACGAGTGTTGTCCTGGAGACGCCGACGAAAGGTATGCCGCCAAATCCTTGAAGTTGACCCAGGGCTGGCTCGAGAGGTTTTTCAGACGATTCCTGGAGACTGAGCCGCTCTATGGCTACAACCAGGTTATGTTCCCGATCATCCAGGGTTGCGTCTATCCGGAG
>ONUG01000052.1 GCA_900320965.1 uncultured Bacteroidales bacterium
ACGAGGCCTATTCCTATCGCGGCGGCCGCCCTTGTGACACTGTCGAATTTCGTTTTATACCCAAGAGTTATCATAGACACAAAATTAATAAAAAATCGCTATATTCGTGAATATGTTTTTCGACACCCATAATCATAGCCAGTTTTCTTTCGACGGTGGGGCGACCACAGTCGAGAAAAGTGTGAAGGCGGCGGTGGACAAGGGCTTTGGAGGCATTTGTTTCACCGATCATTGCGATTATTTTGTTCCGGCCATGAAGGCTGACTACGAGCCTATTGTCTGCGAGGTCTTCGATGTGGGGGCGCAGCAATCGGAGATCGACAGGGTCTCCGACCTTGTCAGCGAAGGAGCGTTCGGAAAGTCCGCCGCCAAGAAATTCAGGATCCTTAAAGGCGCTGAGATCGGGATTTATGAGGATAGCCGGGAGTTGAACCGCGCCTTTATCTCCGCCCATTCTTTCGACCAGGTCATCGCCTCCGTCCATTACCTAGAAGACACGGATCCGTATTTCGGCCCTTATTATAAAGGAAAGAACTGGAAAGAAGCCTACGGCCGTTATCTCGAGACCTTGCTTCGGGAAATGAAAAAACTGGAGGATTTCGACATTATGGGCCATTTCGACTACATTGTCCGATATGCCCCTTATCCGAAGGAGAGCATCCAGTACCGGGATTTCCCCGGGATCATAGATGAGATTCTCAAGTATTTGATAGAGAACGGGAAAGGTCTCGAAATCAACACTAAGACCTACCGTCCCTATGGCTTGAGGACCCCTCAGCTTGACCGTGATATATTAATAAGGTATATGGAGCTCGGAGGTGAGATCATCTGCCTCGGATCGGACTCCCACAAAGCGGAGCAAGTGGGGACGAAATTCGATTATTTCGCCCAGTACGTGAAAATGTTCGGATTCCGGCGTCTTGGACATTTCGAGGGACGCCGTCTCAAGATGGTGACAATCTAGGATGCCACCTCGCAGAGGAATTTCAGCCTTACGAGCCTGATCTCCAGGTCATCATAGTCGGATTCCAAAGCCTTCCTGGCGTCCTCCAGCGAATCTGAGGTCGCCTCATTCTTGAAGTAATCGAAAATCTCTTCGACGATGTCATCATCGACGGTCTGTCGGATGTAGTAGTTCAGATCAAGTTTTGTCCCTGTCGACACGATCCCTTCGATGTCCTCGAGAAGCTTCTCCATCTCCATTCCCCGGGCTTCAGCGATGTCGTCCAGGGAGAGTTTCCTGTCTATACTCTGGATTATGAATATCTTGTCAGCGGACCTGGTCGGGGCGGATTTCACTATGAACTCCGCCGGCCTGGTGATGTCGTTTTCCTCGACATAAGCCTTGATGAGCTCTATGAATTCTTTCCCGTATTTTCTGGCTTTACCCTCTCCGACACCTTGGCAGCTGTGCAACTCGTTGAAAGTGATCGGGTAGATGATGGACATGTCCTCAAGGGCGGGATCTCCGAAGATGATCCATGGCTGCAGGCCAAGCCTCTTTGACATGTCTTTCCTCAGGTTCTTGAGCATGGGAAGCAGGACCGGATCGCCTCCGCCTCCTCTCATCGCCGCCTTGTCGGACACGGTGTCCTCGTCATCATCGTCAGTGTCTTTTCCGACGAAGACCCTGTCCTCGACCAGCCGGATCTCGTACGGGTCTTTGTAAAACTCCTCGCCTTTTTTAGTCACGTAGATCCTGCCGTACGACTCGATCTCTTTCTCGAGGAGATGGAGTAGGAGGCCTTGGTGGATCACCGCGCTCCAGAACCGGTCGCTGTGGTTTTTCCCTTCCCCGAACAGAGGCAGCGTGTCATGCTGGTACGATTTGACCATCGCGTTTGTCTTCCCTGAAAGCACCATTGCGAGATGCTCTATTTTGAAATGCTCCGGAAGGGACTTGATCAGCCTGATCGCCAGGCACATCTCTTTGCGCCCGTCAAAAGTCGGCTTAGGGTGGACGCAGTTGTCGCAGACTCCGCAGTTGTCCTTAGGATAATCCTCGCCGAAGTAATTGAGTAGCATCTTCATACGGCACTGGCTCGTCTCAGCGTACGCGACGGTCTCCATCAGCAGCTGACGACCGATCTCCTGCTCGGAGACAGGCTTGCCCAGCATGAATTTCTCCAGTTTCTGGATGTCTTTGTAGCTGTAGTAGGTTATACAGTCGGCTCCCTCGCCGTCTCTTCCTGCCCTTCCCGTCTCCTGGTAATAGCCTTCTATGCTCTTCGGGATGTCGTAATGTATGACGAACCTGACATCCGGCTTGTCGATTCCCATTCCGAACGCGATCGTGGCCACGATCACGTCCACATCTTCCATGAGAAAACGGTCCTGGTTCTCGGCCCTTGTCTTCGCGTCGAGACCGGCGTGGTAGGGGAGAGCTTTTATTCCGTTAATATTCAAAAGGTTGGAAGTCTCCTCAACCTTTTTCCTGCTGAGACAGTAGATTATCCCGGACTTTCCCGGGTGCTGTTTGATGTAGCGGATGATGTCTTTTTCAGCATCAACCTTGTCCCTTACCTCGTAGTAGAGATTGGGCCTGTTGAAGGATGACTTGAAAACGGTGGCGTCAAGGATTCCGAGATTCTTCTGTATGTCATTCTGGACTTTCGGGGTGGCCGTGGCGGTCAAAGCGATCACCGGAGCCTTGCCGATGGTCTGGATCATGTCCCGGATCCTCCGGTACTCTGGCCTGAAATCGTGACCCCATTCTGAGATACAGTGGGCTTCGTCTACAGCGTAGAATGAGATCTTTATCTCTTTGAGCAAGTCGATGTTCTCCTCCTTGGTCAGGGACTCAGGGGCGACATAGAGGAGCTTTGTCACGCCATCGAGAAGATCTTTCCGGACTTCCTGGATCTGGGCCTTGCCAAGGGATGAGTTCAGGAAGTGGGCGATCCCTCTCTGCTCTTCCTCAAATCCCCTGATCACGTCCACTTGGTTCTTCATCAACGCGATAAGCGGTGAGATAACGATGGCCGTCCCTGGCATGATCAGCGCCGGAAGCTGAAAGCATAGCGACTTGCCTCCGCCTGTGGGCATGAGCACGAAGGTGTCCTTTCCTTCGATCAGGTTTCGTATGATGGCTTCCTGGTCCCCCTTGAATGAGTCATAACCGAAGAAGGTCTTGAGTTTAGAGTAGAGTATTTCGGGATCGATCTCCATGGCGGCAGTGATTTCTCATAAATATAGTCAAAGTTTTCCAAAAATTCAAGACAAGGTTGATTAATAATGTAAATCTCAATAATTTTTGCGATATTCGCGAGACAATGTGGACATAACGCGTCCATCCAAAGTGTTTTTTATTGAGACGTATAACAAGTTAAATACAAAACAATGAAAGCAATCAAGATTTTCGCTGTCGCGGCAGCTATCATTTCTGCGGTTTCTTGCGGTAACACCGCCAAGCCTGCCGGTGTCGCCAAGGATCTCATCCCCACCAAGGGAGAGATTGACTCCGTGAGTTATCTGCTCGGTGTAAACTTGGGATCTATGATCAAGGGTTACAATTTCGGCGATGTCAATTACGCTGAGATTAAGAAGGGTATGGATGATTTCATCAACGCGAAGGGCAACCAGCGTGACTCTAATTTCACCAAGCAGTTCAAGGTCAATCCTGAGTCGATCAATGAGGTCATGCAGAACTTCATCGATAAGAGAAGGGTTTACACCGCCGCTGTCAACAAGGCTGCTCAGGACACTTATTTCGAGGAGGTCAAGAAGATCGCCGGTGTCCAGGCTTCCGAGTCCGGTCTCTGCTATCTCATCAAAGAGCCCGGCAATGATGTCAAGCCCGGACCTAAGGACACTGTCTATGTCCACTACAAGCTTTCTCTCAAGGATGGCTCTGTCATCGAGGAAGTTCCCGAGAACGATCCTTCAGTCATGCTGACTCTCGACAGGGTTATTCCTGGTTGGACAGAAGGGCTTCAGCTTCTTGGTGAAGGCGGCAAAGCCACTCTTTATGTGCCTGCTGAGCTGGGTTACGGCGAGCGCGGATCCAACGCGATCGAGCCCAACACTCCGCTGGTGTTCGACATCACCCTTGATTCTGTCAAGCATTTTGTTGAGGCCGCAAAAGAGTAAACAGCCATGCCTGCGTTAGAATTGGAGGGTCGGATTACCCGTAAAGAGGCCAAGCAGAGCGGCCAGAGCGCCAGGGGCGCTTGGGTGAAGCAGGATTTCATCCTGGAGTACCAGGATGGTAGTTTCCCTGCTGAGGTCTGCTTTACCTCCTTCGGAAATGACAAGGTCGCCGAGCTGGATAAGTATCAGGTCGGAGATGAGGTGAAGGTCTCGTTCAATCTTAGGGCGAGAGAGTATAATGGAAGGTGGTACAATGATGTACGTGTTTGGCGGCTTTCTCCCGTCGGACAGCAGTCTCCATCCGCTCCCCAGCCTTCCGCACCTCAGAGCACTTATTCCCAGATGCCTCCCCAGGCTCCTGCTCCTTCAATCGAGGACATGCCGGCGGAGGATGAAGAGTCCAACGACCTCCCGTTCTGACAGGACACAAATCAAATAATAAAGCCCCGTTCTGACGGGGCTTTATTATTTTAGTCGTCGCTTTCTCCCATTATTATGATCAAGTGGTCTCCGGCCACAAGCTCCATGCTTCCGTGAGGCACGAGGAAATGTCCGTCCCTGCGGACCATCATCACACGGATCCCGTGCGGCAGATTCAGGTCCCTGAGAGTGGCTCCGCCCTGAAGGTCGTCATCAGTCACAGTGTGGTCCCTGAGGATTCCCATCTCGTCAGGAATCTCCATGCCGAAAGTCTGTACCTCCGGATCCTCATTGTAGCTGAGATCCAGACGCTTGGCCATCGTCGAAAGGGTCATGCCTTGGGTCAGAAGAGAAAGAACCCCCCCCCCCCCCCCCCCCCCCCCCCCCCCCCCCCCCCCCCCCCCCCCCCCCCCCCCCCCCCCCCCCCCCCCCCCCCCCCCCCCCCCCCCCCCCCCCAAGTCCTATGAGCACAGCGGGCAGTAATTCCTCGATCATCTGCGACGGCCTTGCCAGAAGTCCCAGCATCAGGAACATAAGCAGTTGCATGAGCCATGTCATACCGTCGAAGAACTTCAGGACATCCCTCCTGTTGGGAATATCCGCCTTGTTGCCGATGACAATAGCTGTGGTGTAGAGCGAGAGCAGCCCGTTACCGTGAAGAACTGATGCGATACCGTTGGAGAAAAACCCGATGCACAGAATCAGGATCGAGTATAGCGATCTGCTGGACAGCGGGACTTTCTCAAGAATGAATTTGGCACCGTACCCGACCGCGATTCCTATCGCGAATCCTATGACTATCTGTGCGATAAGGGTTCCTGCTCCTGTCCAGATCATTCCCCAGGCGCTTGAGGCGGCCTTTGCGGGTGATGTGAGGATCTGGACTAATATTATGGTCAGCACATAGGCCATGGGGTCGTTGCTTCCGGATTCCAGCTCAAGCATGGGACCAAGGTTCTCCCTCAGGTGGAGTTTTTTGCCCCTTAAGATTGAGAAGACTGAGGCTGAGTCTGTTGAGCCCATGACTGAGGCGACCAGGAAACACCCGAGGAATGACGCTCCGACCGCTCCGACAAGTTTGGATGTCAGGAGATAAATGAACAAACCTGTCAACAGCGATGTGACCAGCACACCCACGGTCGAGAGTAGAATGCCTTGCCTCATCACCGGCTTGGTCTCCGAAAGCGAAGTCTCTAGTCCTCCGGTAAAGAGGATGATGGTCATGGCGAAATGTCCGATGTATTCCGCCATGTGATAGTCCTCAAACTTGATCCCGATGCCGTCAGCACCGGCCACCATTCCGATAATCAGGAAAAGCAACAGGGATGGCATTCCGAACTTGGACCCGATCTTGGAGAGGATGATCGCGAAAAAAACGAGCACCGAGACCAGCAGGAGAAGGTTATCGGAAAGGATGTTGATTGAGAAGACCGAAAGAGGCATTACTCGATGTCGAACAGGTTAAGGAACCCTGTCATCATGAACACGTTCCTGATGTTGTCGTTAATGTTCCGGATAATCACCTTGCCACCTTTCATGGCCGCGGCCTTACGTAGGGTGAGGAAAACCCTCAGGCCGGAGCTGGAGATGTAGGTCAGTTCCTCGCAGTCGAGGATAATTGTCCCTGAGGCGTCCTCCTGAACAGGAAGAAGCCTCTGGTTCACTTCTTGGGCGGTGGGAGTGTCAAGGCGGCCCTCAAGCCGTACTACTGTTGTGTTGTTGTCTTGTTTGTTAATCTTAACTTCCATATTATCAAATATTTTTAGTCATAATAAGTAAATTCTTCCCGCTTTGGCGCTTGTAGGACACGGTGTCCATTATCGTCCTGATCAGGTGTATTCCCAAGCCTCCGATAGGGCGTTCCTCAGGACCGGACTTCAGGTCAGGTTCTGGCCTTGTCGTCGGATCAAACTCTTTCCCGTTGTCAGAGACCATGAACGTTATCTCCCGTTCGTCTATCCTCACATCGACTTTCACTTCTCCGACTGTCCCTTCGGGGTAGGCATAGGACATCACATTTGCCACGGCCTCCTCCAAAGCAAGATTGATGCCCATGGCGGTCGACGCGTCTATATTTTTCTCCTCAATGATCCCCTCGATGAACTCGGTGAGCCTAGGAATCTGTTTTATGTCGTTTTTAAGGACAAGGTGATGGGCGGAATATCCGGGTTTCGCCTTGATGTAGTGGATGAAAAGCATTGTCAAGTCGTCGCTCTGAGGAGCATCACCCACGAAGTCTTTTATAGCTTTTTCCATGACTTCCAGATGTGTGGCGGCATTCCTTCTCACAGACAAGACTTTTGACATCCTATCATCTCCGAATAGCTCATGGCTTATGTTCTCTGCCTCGGTGATCCCGTCTGTGTAGAGGAACAGTGAGTCATCAAATCTCAAGTCAACAGTCTGCTCCTGGTAATCCATCTCGGCCATAACCCCTAATGGAAGATTGGGAATCGCGTCGAGTTTCATCTTGGTGTCGGCGAGGATGAGCGGAGGATTATGTCCGGCATTGCAGTATTTGATGTGCCCGGTGTCAAGGTTCAAGATGCCACAGAAGAAAGTGACGAACATGTTGTTCTCGTTCATCTCGGCCAAGCTGCGGTTTATGTTGGACACAATCGTGGAGGGGCTGTCCTCATGTGCGGCCACCGACCTGAACAGGCTTCTTGTCATCGCCATCACAAGTGCCGCCGGAACTCCCTTCCCGGAGACGTCTCCGATGCAAAAATAAAGATGCCTGTCTTTGATGAAGTAATCATATAAATCACCACCAACTTCCTTCGCTGGGACTATCCTTGCGGCGACGTCGATATCCTCACGCTCAGGAGAAGGGAGGAAGGTCTTGGGAATCATGGCCATCTGTATTCCTCTGGCGATCTCGAGCTCTTTCTCCATCCTTTCCTCGTTCTCGGAGAGCTTTTTGTATTTCTTCTGGTTCTTGTGGGCCGAGAGCAAGATAAACATCAGCATCAGTAATCCGATGAACTGGAAAAGAGAGACTATCCTGGTGTGTCTATTGATTTCTCCCATGATCTGGTCGTTCGGGATCACGATAGACATGGACCATCCAGTCCTCTCGATAGGAGCGTAGTAGACACGGTGGACTCTCTTGCGCGCCCTGATCTTCAAGTTGCCGTTTTCCCCGGACAAAACCGAATTGGTGAAATGCTTCATGGCGATAGAGTCCTCGTATTGCTTGGACATTTCCTGGAGGGTCCTGTGCATGACAAGTGACTCGACAGGGGAGACCATGATCTTTCCTTCCCGGCTGAAAAGCATTCCGAAAGATCCAGGGTAGATTACCACGTCGTCAAATACGTTTTTGAGCCAGTCCAGGGAGACGTCAGCCGTTATCACGGCAGCCAGTTTCCCTTCGTAGTCTCTCACTGGCATTGAGAAGGTTGTCATCATGATGTCACCGCCACCAGTGTCAAGATAAGGCTCGGACCAGAATCCGTCCTCATGTTTCAAACCTTCGTAGAACCATTGCTTGGAGGGGTAGTCATATTCCTCGGAGGCCAGTGTCTTGTGGATTATCTCCCCATTTGAGGAGCTCCTGAAGGAATATGGTGAGAATAATTCCCTGTCCTCATAATATCCTGGGACCAATGCCACCGTCGATCCTACCACAGAAGGATTCTCCCGTACCACATGTTCCGTGACTTTCCAGATGGTGTCCCTGTTTGGAAGACAGGACCTGACCATCCAGATGTCGTTTCGGATGGCGGTCTCCACCTGGTTCAGGATATTCAAAATGTCCACCTTGGAGTTTTCAAGGTTGTCATCGGCTCTCTTGGAAGCGATCTCGATGATGCTTTTCTTGGCGAAGTAGTACTGGACAAGGGATGAGGCCTCCAAAGTCAAAGCCGCTACTACAAGCAGCAACATGCCAGTCCAAAATTCTCTTCGCAGAACTGTCTTTCTTAATGAGAAAGCTTTTTTCATAACACGGATTTCAAAGCGGCCCTGAACTCGGGCATGGGGCAATTGGAATCACGCTCCACTATCAAGGTCTTGAGCCCTGCGTAAGGCAGGATCATCTCTTCTATTTCCTTGAGTGATAGATCGTTTCCGAAATATATAGGGGCAAAGGCATCCCAGAACTTTTTGGCGACTGGCTTGCTCATGTGGAAAGTCTCCTTAATGAAATCCTCTTTGCTGAGGTAGCAGCAGAGGTAGACCATCCCGACATCAAACAGGTGGTTGCCATAGCAGAAGTCACCAAGGTCGATGAAATATCTTTTGTCTCCGACGAATATGGCGTTGCTAAACTGGAGGTCTCCGTGGATCGCGGTGTCCTCATCTGAAGTGTCAAGGATAAACCTTTCGATGCGGTCTTTCTGGGCGGGCGTGAAGAAAGGATTCTCCTTCAGGAGCCGCAGATACCTGTCCTTCACATTCTCAAACTCGTTGATGTTCACATGGATGGAGTGAAGATGGAGGCACATTCCCGCAAACTCCTCAGCGTACTTTCCGACTTCTTCCGGATTGTCTCCAACAGCCCTGGAGTAGGAAGTCTTGCCGACAATCCTTTTGAACCTGATCCCGTAGCGTCCATCTTCGGTCACCACATATTCTCCGGGTTCAGGGGTGGGTATGCCCAGGTCGTACACTTTTTTCGCCAGGATCATCTCGTCGAGGGGTTGCTGGATCTTCCCGGGGAAGTACAGCTTTAGCATCACGGAGGGATCGGTCTTGTGGATGTAGCTCTCGCCATTGAACCCACCACCGTTCAGGACATAGTCATCCAGTGAGATCTGTACAGGTTTGATGGTCATTTTCCGAATACTTGGTTAATAAGGTTCTGGAATTCTTCGAAGGCGAACGTCCCCTCAAGCTCCCGGAGAGAGTCCGCCAATCCGCGGTAATGCCATTCGTGATCTGCCGGATCCTTGGCATGGAAAAGGTCCCAGAGCTTGTCTCCGACCAGCTTGTAATCCCTCGCGATGGCCCTCATGTTGGAGAGTTTGTCTCCCAAGGCGACTATCTTGGCTTCCAGCGGGGCCTTGGCCAGACGGTCTATCGCCGCTTGTTTGCGCTCATGCCAGCTGTCCTCTTCGCTGACTCCTTCGGTGAACTTGTCGCTCTCTTCCTCGACGATCCTCGCTACTCTTTCCCCAAACTCCTCCCTGATGGTCTCGATTGTCACGCAAGTGTCCTCGACTGTGTCGTGCAAGGCCGCCGCGGCCAGGAGCTCCTGGTCGCTGGTCATTGTGGCGACAATCTCCATCGCTTCCATCGGGTGGACGATGTATGGGAAACCCTTGCCCCGACGCTCTGTCCCGGCGTGGGCTTTGACCGCGAATGTGATCGCCCTGTCAAGAAGCTCTGTGTCAAGAGGTTTGTTTGCCATATTATTATTGCTGGTTCATGAATGGAAGGTCATTGGCTTGCTCCATGATCATCTCGGCGATGACCTCGTTCCCTTCTGACTTACCGTTGAGGGTGTCGAACATATGTTTGATCCCGGCCTTGCCGCTTCCTTGCTTGAGGAGGAATGCGATGCAAATGTCCTGGGGACCGATTGAAGAGGAGACAATGACAAGATCTGTCAGGCCTATCTGGTAAGTGGCGATCTGGAAAGCGCCTTCGGAGTAGTGCTTGATGATGTCAGCCACATCCCCGAGAGTGTCACACCCCATAGTCTTGAAAAGAGCCAGGAAAGGCATCAGCGAGACTTCCTGGATCTCGGCCTGGTTGACAGAGGCTATCCTCTTGTTAAGGGAATCGAAAGGCCGCATCTCCAGGTAACTCCTGAATGTGTCGCCGTCGAGTGGAACGTCTTCCAGCCTTCCGGATGCTACCAGGGCACGGACTTTCCTGCGGTAGTCAGTAAGTTCCGCTCTGATCCTGCTGAACTCGTCGTCGACCAGTTCCAGCATTCCCGCCAAGCGGCTCAAGTCCCTTAAGTAGCGCTTGGGAACCTCGACGCCTGACTTGTAGCCGGTGTCGTGGTTCATGTTCGCCCAGGAGTGCTGGAGAATCGTCCTCATCTGGATCTCCATCTTGTAGTCCATGCCAGGAACCTTGCAGACATAGTGGAGGGAGAGATAGCCGAAACTGTCGATCTCAAGGGCTTTACGTTTGTCCACCGAGTTCTCCCAGTCCACGTCAAAGTGTCGCTCCACAGCTGACGCGACCTTGTCAACGTCGTCAATGTAGAAGGTGATTATACGAAGCCCGATTACGTCAGTTATATCTTTGAGAGAGTGATACTTCCCTCCTTTAAGCTCAAGCTTGCCGGCCAGAGAGTCCTCGGACTTGACACGGTACTCCAGAGCCGCGACAAGCAGTCCGGCGTCGTCTAAAGTCTTCTTCAGGACATCATACACTTTCCTTGCGGCCTCTTCAAACAAAGGGAGATTATCCCTGTATTCTGAGAGAATCGCCTCGCAATGCGGATCCAAATGTCTTTCTTCGGCCATAAAGGATGAATTACTCGTAACTTACAAATATAATAAAAAATCAGAGTTCTACCCATTTTATGGATTCATCCCTTCTCCACCACGTCATCTGTTTCTTCGCATAGTGCCGTGTGTTCCTCTGTATCAGCCTGATAGCTTCCTCGAGGGGATATTCTCCACCGATGTACCCGAACATCTCTTTGTAGCCTACTGTCTGAAGTGCCTGTAAGTCACGATATGGCAAGAGGGAGCGAACCTCATCTTCCAAGCCCGCCTCGACCATGTTCAGGACCCTTTGATTGATTCTAGAATATAGTTCCTCCCGGGGCCTGGTGAGCCCGATAGTCTCGATCTCAAAATCCCTTTTCTTTTGTCCAGACTTAAAGGATGAAAGCGGACGACCTGAGACAAGGCAGACTTCCAGGGCCCTAATGACCCTCTGAGGGTTCTCCTTGTCTGTCCTTGAATATGTCAGGGGATCCTTCTCCTTAAGCTCCTGGGTGAGAGATTCAAGTCCCTCTGCTGCAGCTCTTTCCCATAAGGCTTTCCGGAGTTCCGGGTCACCATCTGGAAGGGCGTCCAGCCCGTTTTTCACGGCGTCGATGTAAAACATCGAGCCCCCGGTCATCACGAGGGTCTCATGACCTTCGGCAAAGAGCTTCTCTATCAAAGCGATAGCATCCCGCTCGTAATCTCCTGCGGTGTAAGTCCTGGTGATGGGTATTGTCTGGATGAAATAGTGCTTAACGGCAGCTAGCTGCTCCTTGTCAGGAACAGCCGTGCCGATCGACATTTCTTTGTAAATCTGTCTGGAATCGCACGAGATTACCGGGGAACCATATTCCAGGGCCTTTCGGACGCTGAACTCGGTCTTCCCCACGGCCGTCGGCCCGAGTATAACGACGAGCCGGCGAGACATGATCTAGAAGTCCAGGTCCTCGGTGCCGTCGAAAACTTCCTTGCCGTCCTCGTCGTCGTCTTCCTCGTCCTCGTCGTCGTCATCCTCGCCTTTCTCATCTCCGGAGGAAGTAAGTTCCCCGAGCCAGTCCGGTTTTTGGCCCGGAAGGTGGCGCTGTGAATCAGGCAAGTCCTCAAAGGCCACGTAGCCGTTCTCGAATTCGATGGGATTCGGGCCCTTCACATCGACGATGACAGGAGCCGGGCCGTTCCCTTCCTCCTCGGACTCCAGTGTTATGTTGACGCTTTTCTTGTTTGGAACGTCGTAGAAATATACGAAGGAAGTGACTCCTTTCTTGACGGTCTCATCGATCGTGATGTTGTCGACCGTGCCTGCGCCGAGATCAAAAAGGCCGTAACGAGCGACGACACCGCCCTTCACGTCCAATGCCTTGAACATGATCAGCTGGTCTTGCGGAAACTCCATGTCCGCCCGCATCTGTTTGTGGAACTCATAGAGAGTGCGCTCGCCTCCCATCCTGTAAACCCTGTAGAATCCTTTGATTCCAGTCAGTGTGACTCTGAATTGATAAACCATATAACCCAAATAGTTATTCAAAAATACAAAAAATCCCGTCACGTTGCAAAATTATGTGAAAAACGTTAATTTCGTAGGTTGAGAATGAGCCTGTCAGAAAACATCATAAAAGACTCCTACCTGAGCGTTCCGGCTCCGGCGGAAGGGTTGTTCAAGGACAACGGCAGCCGTTTCATCTCGTTCGCCTACCCTGTTGAGACTGAGGAAGAAATAAAGGACATCGTGAGTGATCTCAAGAAAAAGTACCATGATGCCCGGCACCACTGTTACGCCTATCGCCTCGGCCATCTCGCGGACAAGTTCAGGGCGAACGACGACGGGGAACCTTCCGGTTCGGCCGGCCGACCGATCCTCGGACAGATCGATTCGAGAGGACTGAGTGACACGCTGGTTGTCGTGGTCAGGTATTTCGGCGGGATAAAGCTGGGGATTCCGGGGCTCATCCGGGCCTACAAGACATCTACGGCCGAGGCTCTTGACAAAGCCGGTTCCGTCGAGAAGATCGCCGGGAAATGGTTCAATGTCAGCTTTGGCTACCAGGACATGAACCAGGTGATGAAAGTCTTGAAAGACATGGACTTGACTCAGAAAGACCAGGACTTCGGCCTGGGTTGTTCCCTTAAAGTCAGAGTCAGGTTGTCCTGTGTCCCGGACTTTACTGACAGACTGTCCGGGATAGATGGACTTGCAATTGAAGAATTACAATAATATAAATAACTCGAGATGCCAAAAAGTTTGATTTCAATCCAGGACTTCACTAAGGAGGAAATCCTCCACATCCTGGATATGGCCGCCCTGTTCGAGAAGGACCGTGAGCGGAGTTTCCTTTCAGGCAAGGTCATTGCCTGCCTTTTCTTCGAACCATCCACCAGAACTAGGCTTTCCTTTGAGGCTGCTGTCAACCGGCTGGGAGCCAGGGTGATAGGTTTTCCGGATAACCGCAACACCAGTCAGTCGAAGGGGGAGACCCTTGAAGACACCATCAAGATAGTGTCCAATTATGTGGACATGATTGTCATGCGTCACCCTATGGCCGGAGCTGCCGACATAGCGGCTTCCGTCGCCTCGGTTCCGGTTGTCAATGCCGGTGACGGAGCCAACCAGCACCCAAGTCAGACCCTGCTCGACCTTTATGCCATAAAGAAGACACAAGGCCGCCTTGAAGGGCTTGACATCAACATGGTCGGAGATCTTAAATACGGCCGCGCGGTCCATTCCCTTGTGGATGCGCTGCGGCATTTCAGCCCCAAGTTCACCTTCACCGCACCCGAGGAACTTGAGATGCCCCGCAAATACATCGAGATGCTTGACAATGACGGGATTCCTTACAGGCAGGTCTCAAGGATAGAGGATGGCATCGACGAGTGCGACATCCTCTACATGACCAGGGTTCAGCAAGAAAGATTCCCGGATCTTGCCGAATACGAGAAAGTGAAAGATGTCTACAGGCTCACCGCTTCCATGCTCGCCGGAGTACGTCCCGGGATGAAGGTGATGCATCCGCTTCCAAGGGTCAGCGAGATAGCGGAGGATGTCGATTCCACTCCTTACGCCTACTATTTCCAGCAAGCCGGGGGAGGAATGTATGTCAGGATGGCAATTATTTCTTATTTATTGGGTTATTCGTTTTAATTTGCCTATCTTTACCCCCGATTTGGTTTTGATTCCTAATCGAAATAATAATAACGCTTAAAAATTGAAATAGCTAAAATGAAGAAGGTTCATGTTTTCAACGCCGGCCCTTGCCTGCTCCCGCAGGTGGCCATCGACAATGCCATCGAAGCTCTGAAGGACTTCAAAGGCACAGGTGTTTCTGTTCTTAGTATCTCCCACAGGACAAAAGAGTGGGACGAGACGATGGACGAGTGCCGCGCTCTCTGGAGAGAGCTCCTGAATATTCCTGACACTCATGAGGTTATCTTCCTCGGAGGTGGTGCCTCGCTCCAGTTCCTCTATGTCGCCATGAACTATCTCGAGAAGAAAGCCGCTTATCTTGAGACTGGTGTCTGGGCCAAGAAAGCATTGAAAGAGGCGAAGGGTCTGGGTGAGGCTTATGCTCTCGCCAGCTCCGCTGACAAGAACTATTCTTATATTCCTAAAGGATATGAGATCCCGACCGACATCGACTACTTCCACATCACAACCAACAACACCATCTACGGAACTGAGATCAAGGAAGACATCGACTGCCCCGTTCCCCTCATCGCTGACATGAGCTCCGACATCATGAGCCGTCCGGTCGACGTGAGCAAATATGACCTCATCTACGGTGGCGCCCAGAAGAATGTCGGTCCTGCCGGCGTGATCTTCGCCATCATCAAGAAAGACTCCCTCGGAAGGGTCTCCAGGTATATCCCCACGATGCTGGATTACCGCACCCACATCGACAAACTCTCGATGTTCAACACCCCTCCCGTGTTCTCCATCTACATGATGAACGAGACCCTGAAGTGGCTCAAGGGCATCGGTGGAGTCGAGGCTATCCACAAGATCGACACCGAGAAGGCCAACCTCCTCTACAATGAGATCGACCGCAACTCCCTGTTCGTCGGAACGGCCGCCAAGGAAGACCGTTCCATCATGAACGTCTGCTTCGTCATGGCTCCCGGCTACGAGGCTCTTCAGGATGAGTTCCTCACCTTCGCTAAGGAGCGTGGCATGATCGGCATCAAGGGCCATCGCTCAGTCGGAGGCTTCAGGGCTTCCCTTTACAATGCCTGCACCCTCGAGGATGTCCAGGCTCTCGTGGACTGCATGAAGGAATTTGAGACTCTTAAGAAATAATTGGATATGAAGATATTAGTTGCCACTCAGAAGCCTTTCTCGGCCGCTGCCGTAGCTGGGATCAAGGAGATTGTGGAGGGTGCCGGACACGAGTTCGCCGCCCTTGAGAAATACGCCGATGCCAGCGAGCTCATCGCTGCTGTCGCTGATGTCGATGCCCTTATCATCCGTTCCGATAAAGTCACTGCCGAAGTGCTTGACGCTGCGAAGAACCTTAAGATCGTCGTCCGCGCGGGAGCTGGATTCGACAATGTCGATCTCGCCGCCGCCACCGCCCATAAGGTTGTCGTCATGAACACTCCCGGACAGAACTCCAACGCCGTGGCTGAGCTGGCCATCGCCATGATGATATTCATGGCCCGCACCCAGTTCACTCCCGCCACCGGAAGCGAGGTTCAGGGTAAGAAACTCGGTATCCAGGCCTTCGGAAATGTCGGTCGCCTGGTCGGTGCGAAGGCAAAGGCTCTCGGAATGGAGGTCCTCGCCCTTGATCCGTTCCTCACTCCAGAGCAGATCGAGGCCGGAGGCGCCAAACCGGTCTTTGAACTTGGTGAGCTTTATTCCTCCTCGGACTATGTCTCCATCCATATTCCCGCCCTGCCCTCGACCATCAAGAGCATCGGCTACGACCTGATCACCAAGATGCCCAAGGGAGCCACTCTCGTGAACACAGCTCGTAAGGAAGTTATTGATGAGGAAGGACTTATGAAAGCTCTTGAGGAGCGTCCTGACCTTAAGTACGTCACCGACGTGATGCCCGACAACTACGAGGCTCTTCGTGAGAAGTTCGGCATGAGGGTCTTCGCGACTCCCAAGAAGATGGGTGCCCAGACCGCTGAGGCCAACATGAACGCCGGCCTAGCCGCCGCCCGTCAGATCTGCGACTTCTTCGCCACCGGCAACACCCGTTTCCAGGTCAACAAGTAATGTCATTATGGTACGAGTAAAACCCTTTGCGGCGATCCGTCCGCCTAAAGATATTGTCACCGAAGTAGCGGCTCCGCCGTACGATGTGTTGAACTCCGCCGAGGCCAAGGAAATGGCCGGTGAGAAGTCCCTTCTCCATATCACCAAACCCGAGATCGATTTCGAGCCTATGCTCGAAGATCATGATCCTCAGGTCTATGCCAAGGCTGTCGAGAACTTCAAGGCCTGGCAGGCTAAGGGATGGCTCCGCCGGGATCCCAAGGAGTGCTATTATGTCTATGCCCAGACAATGGAAGGCCGCACCCAGTACGGTCTCGTGCTCTGCGCCCACACCGACGACTATGCTTCCGGAAAGATCAAGAAGCATGAGCTCACCCGCAAGGACAAGGAGGACGACCGCATGGTCCATGTCCGCATCCAGAACGCCAACATCGAGCCGGTTTTCTTCGCCTACAAGGACAACGACATCCTGAACAAGATAGTCGCCCAGACCGTCTTGAAGGAGCCTGAATATAACTTCGTGGATGAGAATAACTTCGGCCACAAGTTCTGGGTCATCGACGACGACAAGACCATCGACCAGATCACCAGGTTGTTCTGCGGCGATGTTGAGGCTTTCTATGTGGCTGACGGTCACCACCGTACAGCTGCCGCGGCCCGTGTTGGAGCCGAGAAGAGGGCTCAGAATCCGAACCACACCGGAGATGAGGAGTACAACTTCTTCATGGCGGTGTGCTTCCCCGAGAGCCAGCTCAAGATCCTGGACTACAACCGTGTGGTGAAGGATCTGAACGGCCTTTCCTCAGAGGAGTTCCTCTCTGCCCTGGCCAAGGATTTCACTGTGGTCGAGAAGGGTTCAGAAATATATCACCCGGATCATCTCCACAATTTCTCGATGTACCTGGACGGCAAATGGTATTCACTTGAGGCCCTCCCTGGAAGGTACGATGATTCCGATCCGATCGGTGTGCTTGATGTGACCATCCTCTCGAATCTTGTCTTGGATTCCATCCTCGGAATCAAGGATTTGCGTACCGACAAGCGGATAGACTTCGTCGGTGGAATCAGAGGACTTGGCGAGCTTTCCCGCAGGGTCGATTCCGGAGAGATGAAAGTCGCTTTCGCCCTTTACCCTGTCTCGATGGGCCAGCTGATCGACATCGCCGACACCGGCAACATCATGCCCCCGAAGACGACCTGGTTCGAGCCTAAGCTCCGCTCCGGCCTCTTCATCCACTCGCTGGATTAGATTGTCATCCTGAGCGTAAGCGAAGGATCTACGCCCATTTATCGGCGGCGACGGGAGTCCGCACGTCTCCGAGATACTGGATCTCAACGATAAACCACTGCCCGGTGCTGGGTTTCTTCCTCAGTTTGACCGGGCGGAGGTTGTCGGCTCCCCCGGAGTGGAGATAAAGCGTCGCCCAATTCTCGTTGTCAAATGAGTATGGGGTTGAGGAAACCTTTATCTTATAAGGCTTTGAAGGCGTGTAGTTGTTCGCCGGAGTGGCTCCCTCGAAGAATGAGTTTACTTTGTAGAATTTCCCGTCCATGAACCGGTCGGAGATCTGCTGGAGGGCCATCGGAGTAAGGGGATCGGGTCCTTTCAGGAAGTTCAACATCTCTATTGAGGCATTCTTGTCGGTCTCGAAACGTGTGAGAGCCAGTAGAGACAGGGCGGCTACAGCGTAAACATCCGTCAGAGCCGCTTCTGGGAGAGCCTTGAGGTCCTCCACAGTCTGGGGTAATGACTCAAATGTGTAGGTTTTGCTTTTTCCGGTGACGGCCTTTGTGACCGTCTGGCTGATTTTCTTCCCGAACAGCCTTCCCAGGCCGCCAAGAAGATCGTTCACTAGTTTATCCATAAGCTTTCTATCTTTTTCGCAATATACGAAAAACTCGCTGA
>ONUG01000010.1 GCA_900320965.1 uncultured Bacteroidales bacterium
CAGACCGTCGTACTTGTAAAGACGGCCGGAGACGTAATAGTCAAACTTATTGTCACGGCCGGAAAGAGAGACATTGTGGCTCTGGGAGAAGACGTTCTTCTTGTAGAGCTCGCCGTAGTAGTCGACGTTCTCGGGATAGTAGACGTAGCGGCCCTTCGTTCCGATGGAGCCGTCGGAGATCACCTGGCCGAAGTTGCCGGAGTCGTGGCGGCGCTTGTACTCCTCAAGCCACGCCAGGGAGAACTGCTGAGTCTTGTTGATGCCGGAAGGGTTCGACAGCTGGTAGGCGTTGTAGGCCTTGTAGAAGTGCTCGGCCCAGACGTAACCGTCCGTAACAAGGTCGATCACGTTCGAGGGGCGCTGGATGTTGAAGTTTGCCGAGTAGTTGATCTTCGGCTTGCCGGCGGACGCGCTCTTCGTCGTGATGAGGACTACGCCGTAAGGAGCGCGGGCTCCGTAGATGGCGGACGCCGCGGCGTCCTTCAGGACGGAGACGCTCTCTATGTCGTCAGGGTTCACCATGGAAGGATCGCTCTCGACACCGTCCACAAGGACCAGCGCGGAACCGCCGTTGATGGAGCCCGTTCCACGGACGTTGAAGTCCGCCGTACGGCCGGGCTTACCGTCAGCTAGTGTAATGTTGAGGTTCGGGACGGCTCCAACGAGCATCTGCGTGAGGTTGGAGCTCGTGCGGCCCTCAAAGGCCTCCTCACCGATCGCCTCAACGGCGCCCGTAAGGTTCACCTTCTTCTGGGTGCCGTAACCGACAACAACCGTCTCGGTAAGCGACAGGGCGTCATCCTTGAGAGACACCACGATGCGGTTCTGGCCCGAGGGGACCGTCACCGTCTCGGTGGCATAACCCAATGAGGAAACCTCGAGTACCACGGAACCGGAGGGAACCGAAAGGCTGAAGGTTCCGTCCAGGTTCGTGACTGTTCCGTTTGTCGTGCCCTGGACAACGACGCCGGCTCCCATCAAGGGAGCGCCGTTGCTGTCCTGCACCACACCGGTCACCGTACGGTTCTGCGCGAGCAGGCCGAACGAAGAGACCATTGACACCAATAGCGCAATGATCAAATGTGTTTTACGCGACATAGGTTTGTGATTGAATAATTGGTTGGTAATAAATATTGGTATAATAATATTTGGTTATAGTCTTTTCGCTTTTTGACCAATCCTTTCGCAATATAGTAATAATTTTCCATCTTTAGATACTTTTTAAAGCATCTTTAACACCCGCAAAACATTTTTTTTAAGTGTTCAGAGCCGATTGAGATGTTTTATTCCTATTTTTGCGAATAGAGATGAGAACAGCGGTCGTCATATTGAACTGGAACACCAAGGATTTCCTGGAGCGTTTCCTGCCTGGCCTCGTCAAGAGCATGCCAGAAGGAGCGGAGGTAGTCGTCGCCGATAACGGGTCAGATGACGGGTCCGTGAACATGCTCAAGGAGAGATTCCCTTTGGTGAAGGTGATTCCACTGGACAAGAACCATGGCTTCACGGGAGGCTATAACCGAGCGTTCAAGGCGCTGAAGGCAATGCCAGAAGCTGCTGATCTAGAGTACTTTGTCCTGATCAACTCAGACATCGAGGCTCCGAAAGGATGGCTGGAACCACTTGTAAAATGGATGGACATCCATCCCGAATGTGCCGCCTGCGCGCCCAAACTCCATTCTTGGCAGGACAGGGACCGCTTCGAGTACGCTGGTGCGGCCGGAGGCCTTCTGGACAAATTCGGATACCCCTTCTGCAGGGGAAGAGTCTTGAAAAGGTTGGAAATGGACTCCGGGCAGTACGAATCCCCATCGAAAGTCTTCTGGGCGACAGGCGCCTGCCTGATGGTCAGGAGTTCCGACTACGAGAAGATGGGAGGATTGGATGAGAGGTTCTTCGCCCACATGGAGGAGATTGACCTTTGCTGGAGACTCCAGCTGGAGGGACGCCAGATCTGGGTTGTACCCGAATCGGTAGTCTACCATGTCGGCGGCGGCACTCTGCCTAACGACTCACCATGGAAGCTAAAGCTCAACTACCGCAATAACAGGCTGATGCTCCAGAATAACCTGGCCAAGACATACGCTCTCCGAAATGCCATGGGACAACCAACCGGGCAAACGGCGCAAAAAGCCCTTCGGCAAGCCAGGAGAGTCATCGCATTAAGGGACCGTTTGGATCTTTGTTCGGCGTTCGTCTATCTCCTCGCAGGAAAACCCAAGCTTTTCAAAGCCGTACGGGACGCGAGGGTAGAGGCCGCCAGGCTGGCCTCACGCGAAACCGTTGAGAGTATGCCGCCAGTGCTATTCCCCAGATGGATAGTTCCTTTGGCGATGATAAAAGGAAATGGTATATTTGCCTTCATAAGGAAGAGAATATGAGAATCGTCATCCAAGGCGCCGGTGAGATCGGATCACACCTGGCGAAGATGCTCAGGCAGGAAGCCAACGACATAACCATTATAGACGACAACCCGCAAAGGCTCAGTCACATCGCGTCGATCTCCGACGTGGTCACCATCGAGGGGCATCCCTCGTCCCTGAAGACTATGAGGGAGGCTGATGTCAGCAACGCTGACCTGTTCATCTCCGTCGTGCCATTCGTTCCGCAGGATGTCAACCTTGTCAGCGCCCTTCTGGCCAAGAACCTGGGAGCTAAGAAAGTGACTGCCAGGATTGATGACGAGGACTTTCTATCCCCAGAGAACAAGCTGCTGTTCAAGCAAATGGGCATTGAGCTCATGTTCTGCCCGGAGAAACTGGCGGCGGATGAGATCTTCGAACTCCTTAAACACTCTTCAACCACCGAGTCGATGGATTTTGCCCGTGGCAAGCTCCAGGTCGAAGTTTTCAAACTGGAGGAGGACTCTCCCCTTCTGGACATGAAGATCGCGGAGTTCGCGGCCATCACGACAAAGGATGAGCTGCAGTTCAGGGTGATCGCCATCTCCCGCGGCGGCAGGACCATTATGCCCAAGTTCGACACCAAGCTGATGTATCACGACTTGATCTACATCATCGCCACGAGGGATGGTATTAATTTCTTGATGAAGTTCCTCGGCAAGAGCACCGTGGAGACAGACAATGTCATGATACTTGGCGGTTCAAAGATCGCTGAGCTCACGGCTGAGCAGCTGAGCAGGAAGATCAGCCATGTCAAGATCCTGGAGAAAGACAAGGAAAGGGCCATGTACCTCTCCGAGAAGCTCCCGGACAACGTGATTGTCGTTGTCGGAGACGGCCGCGCCTCAGAGCTGCTTATCGACGAGGGAATCAAGGAATATGACGCTTTTCTGGCCCTGACCGGAAAGGATGAGGCTAATGTGCTCGCTTGCGTGTCAGCCAAAAAATTCGGGGTTGAGAAGACTATAGCGGAGGTCGAGAATATCGAATACATACACCTCGCCGAGGAAATGGGAGTCGACTCCGTGATCAACAAGAAACTCATCACCGCCGGACGCCTGTTCAAATTCACCCTCAGCGGGAAAGCAAGGCTAGTCAAATACATGAGTGGAACTGATGCCGAGGTCCTGGAATACACTGTGCCGCCGGGCTGCGCCATCACCAAAGGAGCCCTTAAGGACCTGGCGTTCCCGAAGGATTCGGTGATCGGTGGGGTTATCCGTGGCAGCGAATCCAAGATCGCGGTGGGAACCACCCGTATCGAGGCCTATGACAGGGTTGTGGTATTCGCCCTTCCCCAGGCTGTCAAGGAGGTTGATAAATTCTTTAAATAGATAGTTCTAACCATCTAGTTTCCAGTGCGTCAAGTTTTTCCGACACTTCGGAGAAACGGGCACTTACCTTTTGCAGTTCGGACACATCCGTAAGCCCTCCCTGCAGTTTTGACTCGAGATCCGCCTTCTCCTCTGTAAGGGTCTCGATATCCTTCTCCAAAGTCTCAAGTTCCCTCTGCTCCTTGTAGGTCAGTTTGCGGGGTTTGCTTTCGCCATTTGCCGGGTTTTGAGGGCCGCCAAGGGTACCGTCATGGCTCCCTACGCTTCGCGCCCTATCCGGGTAAACGTCCGCCATGGCGGCACCCTTGGCGGCTTTACCATCCGCCTTACCGGTCCCTGAGCGGAGCCGAAGGTCGGTCCCTGAGCGGAGCCGAAGGGCACGGTACTGGCTATAGCTGCCGACAAAGTCCTTAACTGTCCCGTCATCATTGATTATGAATATGTGGTCCACAAGGCGGTCCAGGAAATGACGGTCATGCGAGACGATGACCAACGTGCCTTTATAATCCTTGAGGTACTCTTCAAGCACATTCAAAGTAACAATGTCAAGGTCATTTGTCGGCTCGTCCATCACCAGCAGGTTCGGCTGGCGCATTAGGATCGTCAGCAGGTAAAGACGCCTCTTCTCCCCTCCTGAAAGCTTGCGGATCTTGTTGTTGAGCATGTCATGGGGAAACATAAAGCGTCCCAACAGATGAGTGTCGTTAACTGTCTCGAGAACAGTCTGTTCCTCATCAAACGAAATACCATCCTGCCTATAGTATCCTATGTTCAGGGACTCCCCTCTCTCGACCGTACCGGAGATTTCAAACGGGAAGTCCGACCCGACGTTTCCTGTCAGAAGATTGATGAAGGTTGTCTTCCCGGCGCCGTTGCCTCCGACAATCCCGACCTTTTCGTAACGCTGGAAATTGTAGGTGAAATCCTTGACCAAGGTCCTGTCTCCAAGACGTATTCCCAGACCGCGGCAGTTTATTATCTTTGTCCCGGATCTGGTCGCTCCAGCCATCTCGTCAAGGCTCAACTGGCTGGTCCTGTAGACTTGTCCAGCCCTGTCCTGGAGCTCATAAAAAGCGTTTTTACGGGACTTAGCCTTGCCTGTCCTGGCACAAGGACTAGCCCGCATCCATTCAAGCTCCCTGCGAAGGATATTCCTGACCTTGTCGGTCTCGGCGTTGTAGTAGTCGATCCTCTCCTGACGCTTGAGAAGATAGTTCTCATAGTCGCCCTTATAGACGAAAACCTGCCCCCGGTCTATCTCCATCACAGTGTTGGCTACACTGTCCAGGAAATAGCGGTCATGCGTCACCATGAGCAGGGTGCAACGGGCATGGGAAAGGTAGTTCTCGAGAAACTCGATGGCGTCAATGTCAAGATGATTGGTGGGCTCGTCAAGGATGTAGAAATCAGCCTCGCTGGCAAGCATAACAATGATAGCCACCCTTTTGACCTCGCCTCCGGAAAGAGTCCCCATCAACCTCGTCGAATCATCCATCCCGAAGGAGGAAAGTAGCTGGCGGATCCTCTGCTCATATTCAGCGACGCCCTCTGGTTCAAGATGTTCCATCCAACGCCTGCTGTCCTGAATGATCTGATCCCAGACCGTCGCCTGAGGATCGAACTCATATTCCTGCTCAAGAAAGGCGATCCGGATGTCCTTGAGGAATATTATCTTCCCTCCTGAATCAGAGCTGTCTTTCCCGGCCAATATCCTCAGCAGGCTCGTTTTTCCCGTACCGTTAGGAGCGATAAGGGCGATCTTGTCTCCCTCATTGACATTGAAGCCAATGTGCTCGAAGAGAACCTTCGGGCCGTAAGACTTGGAGATGTTCTCTATTTGGAGGTAGCTCGGCATCCGCTATAGTCCCTCAATGTCATCATTGTCGTAGTCCCGGAACCACTCCCCGAGCTTCTGCCGGGCCATTATCTTGACCTCCGGTGTGACATTCTTGGCCACAGAGTACAGAGCCCACATCAGGGCCGCCAGATCGTCCGTGTAGCCCACCACGGGCAGGAAATCCGGGATCAGGTCCGCCGGGAGGATGAGATACCCAAGCGCACCGAGAATCTTGGTCCTGTCTGCCCTTGGAGTCGCCGGATTCCGAAGCACGTAATAAAGAAGCAGGGCCGCGTAAACTATTTTGATTCCAGCCTTCCGGGCCAGCTTCTTAAGCTTGCCCCAGAACTGGTCGTCCGAAAAATACTTCCGGTACTTGTCGTAATTGTCCAACACTTGCATAGCGAGCGTAAATATACGAAAAAATCATCCATAATGATTATATTCGCGTATGAGCTCATTTCTCGCACCCCCTCCCTACAAGGAGGAAATGACCGGCCCGGAGGTCGATTCCACCTACAAGAAAAAGCGCTTGCAGGTATTCCTGGGCATATTCATCGGCTACGCTGGTTTTTACATCGTCCGGAAGAACTTCTCGATGGCTATCCCAGGGCTTGAGGCCCTAGGATTCACGACTGAGGAGCTCGCTGTGGTGCTCTCCATGAACGCCATCGCCTACGGATTCTCCAAGTTCCTGATGGCCAGCATCTCTGACAGGAGCGACGCGCGCAAGTTCCTTCCTCTGGGACTCATCATGGCTGCCCTGTCGATGGCTTTCATGATCGTTCCCGTCCAATGGCTCGGTATCGAGCGGAAGGGTTGGGCTATCGCCCTCATGTCCTTCCTCAACTTCCTTGTCGGATGGTTCAACGGGATGGGATGGCCACCGTGCGGAAGAGTGATGACCCACTGGTTCTCGATAAAGGAAAGAGGCACCTGGATGTCCGTCTGGAACTGCGCCCATAACGTCGGAGGAGCTCTTGTCGGACCGATGGCCACCTATGGCGCCATCTGGTTCGGATCATGGTTCTACGGGGCGCATTCCGACCATTATTTCCTCATAGGCAGTTTCGTGTTCCCGGCCGCTGTAGCCATTCTTATAGCCATCATCGCCTACTGCCTGATACGGGACACACCACAGTCTCTCGGGCTCCCCTCCATCGAGAAATGGTCCGGCCACGCGGCGAAGCACTATACCGCTAAAAGCGAGGAGGTCATATCCGTCAAGGAGATATTCAAGACAGTCCTCTCAAACAAACTTCTGTGGTACATCGCTTTCGCTAACGCCTTCGTCTACATGGTCCGTTACGGTTGCCTGGACTGGGCTCCGAAGATATTGACAGATAAAGGAATAGACCTGACAAGCACAGGTTGGGCATATTTCGCGTACGAGTTCGCGGCGATCCCGGGAACCCTGTTCTGCGGCTGGCTGAGCGACAAGGTTTTCGGCGGCCGAAGGGCACTCCCGACCATCCTTTTCATGGCCCTGGTCGCTGTGGCGATATTCATCTACTGGAAGAATCTCGACAACCTCACTGTCATCATCTCTTGCCTCATAGCGATCGGATTCTTCATCTATGGTCCAGTCATGCTCATCGGAGTACAGGCCCTTGACCTCGCCCCGAAGAACGCCGCCGGCACAGCCGCAGGTCTTACAGGCTTCCTCGGTTACGTGCTCGGCACCGCTGTACTGGCCAACATACTTGTGGGATTCGTCATGAAGAGTGGTGGCCTCGACACGGTGTTCATCCTCTTCCTGGCCGCTTGCCTCATCTCCATCATCTTCATGGGGCTCACCTACAAGGCTGAGCAGTATCTTTCGAAGAAGAGCTAGATCTTCTGACATTTTGTCAGCGATTCCAAGTTGGCAGATAATTTGATATCTTTGCAGTCGCATTAAAGTTGACTGTACAATTATTATGAGCAAAAAGCAGACTGTCAAGAAAACTACCCCGAAACCGGTCGAGGAGAAAACCGAAGTTAAGGAAGAGAAGGTGGACGAGAAGGTGGACGAGAAGACCAAAGCTCTTCAAGAAGAGATAGAATCCCTCAAAGCCAGTGTGGCCAAGGAAAAAGACGACTACATTAGGCTGATGGCCGATTTCGAGAATTTCCGCAGACATTCCGCGGAGGCTAAGCTGGAGCTTGTCAGCACCGCTTCCGCAGACATAATTAAGGGTCTTCTCCCGGTCCTGGATGATTGCGAGAGAGCCATGAAGATGCTCACAGACGCTGACGACAAGGTGGCTGTGGAAGGAACTGAACTCATCTATAACAAACTCATGTCCTTCCTCAAGACCAAAGGTCTGGAGGTGATAAAGGCAAAAGATGAGAAGTTCGACACTGATTTCCATGAGGCTGTTGCCCAGATGCCTGTGGCCGAGGAAGACAAGAAAGGCCTTGTCTTCGACGTGGTCCAGACAGGCTACACCCTTTCAGGGAAAGTCATCCGCTACGCCAAAGTCGTGGTAGGAATATAGGAGGCTGAACGAAAATGGCAGAAAAAAGAGACTATTACGAGGTACTGGGCGTCAGTAAGAACGCCACCGCTGACGACATAAAGATGGCCTACCGAAAGGCTGCCATGAAATGGCATCCGGATCGTTGGGTCGAAGGTACCGAAGCGGAGAAGAAAACCGCCGAGGAGAAATTCAAGGAGGCTTCTGAGGCGTACTCCGTCCTCAGCGACCCTGACAAGAAGGCCAGATACGACCAGTTCGGCTTCGCCGGCGTGGACAATCAGGGAGGTCCTGATTTCAGTGGTGGTTTCGGTAATCTTGAAGACATTCTCCGGGATCTTTTCGGTGGCGGATTCGGCGGCTTCGGAGGATTCGGTGGGTTCAGCGGATTCGGTGACAGCGGCTCCTCAAGGGCACAGAACAGGGTCTATAAAGGCCGTGACATCCGGACCAGGGTCCGTCTCACCCTCGAGGAGATTTCCAAAGGGGTCGAGAAGGAGATCACCATCGAGCGCAACCGCCCCTGCCCGGATTGCGGTGGCCGAGGCGCCAAGAATCAGTCTGACATAAAGACTTGCCCGACCTGCAAGGGCTCAGGTCAGGTTCAGCGCGTCACCAATTCACTGTTCGGGAGGACAATGACATATTCAACATGTCCCCAATGCGGTGGAGAAGGCAAAATTGTGACAAATCCTTGCCGCACATGTGGAGGCACAGGCTTGGTCAGGAGAAGGGAGACAGTCAAAGTCAAGATCCCCGCTGGAGTCGAGGATGGGATGCAGCTCACGATCAGAGGCGAGGGACACGCCGCTCCCCATAACGGAGTGAACGGTGACCTGCTCGTGATCATCGAGGAAGTCGCCCATTCCAATCTCAAACGCGATGGCAACAACCTCTTCTACACCACCACTATTTCCGTCACGGACGCCATCCTCGGCACAGAGATAGCGGTCCCCTGCCTTGACGGCAGCTATAAAGTAAAGGTGGATCCCGGGACACAGTCCGGAGCGGTGATCAAGCTTAAAGGGAAAGGACTGCCTTCGGTCAGCGGCTACGGTAGTGGGACCGGAGACTTGTACGTCAAAATCCTTGTCTGGATCCCCAAGAGACTCTCAAGCGACGAGAAATCCGCTCTTCAGAACATGAGGGCAAGCCGCTCGTTCACCCCGGATCCGTCAAGGGAAGACAAGGCCGTGTTTGACAAGATCAAAGATATTTTTTAAATATTCCTCAAAAAAGTTTTGTGATTGTAAAATAATTCGTACTTTTGCAGTCCAAAATTAAAAGCAACCTCTTGCGGGTCGTTATCAGATGTGCGTAATGTTGCATAAAAAGTATTGAGAGATGGATTTAATGAAAATTGTTGAGCAGTCTTTCACTAACGAGAAAGTTGCTTCCTATCCTAAGTTCAAGGCCGGTGACACAATCACCGTCACCTATAGGATCAAAGAAGGAGACAAGGAAAGGCTCCAGAACTTCAGGGGTGTGGTCATCCAGGAAAGAGGTGCTACCCCTACCACCAGGACTTTTACCGTCCGCAAGATTTCCGGTGGAATCGGCGTTGAGAGGATTTTCCCCTTCCAGTCACCGTTCATCGAGAACATCGAGCTGAACAAGGTCGGTAAGGTTCGCAGAGCCAGGATATTCTACCTGCGCAATCTCTCTGGTAAGAAGGCCAGGATCAAGGAGCGCAAGTTCTCTGGCAAGAAGGCTGAGGCCGCCGAATAGAGGAAAAAGGTCCCCTAGCTCAACTGAATAGAGCATCTGACTACGGATCAGAAGGTTACAGGTTTGAATCCTGTGGGGATCACTAACTAATCGCGGAATTAGCTCAGTTGGTAGAGCATCAGCTTCCCAAGCTGAGGGTCGCGAGTTCGAATCTCGTATTCCGCTCGGAAATTGAAAAGACAGCCTTTTAGGCTGTTTTTTCGGTTTCAGGAATACGAGACAAAGGACAACCGAATGGTTGTCCTTATTTTTATTGTCAGATATTCTCTAGCTTGCCTTTCAACGAATAAAACAAAAATGTTTTATAACATAACACTTTTGTTATATCAAATCCTCCGCCCAAATCGCCGTATACCAGGCCCTGGGCGGAGGTGTGGAATAGAAAACCTTACGGTCTTTCTTAAGCCTCAGGAATATCGCTGGAAGCAGGAGTAGAGAACGGGGAAGGATTGGTTCCGACCTTATAGGTGTCGTCCTCTTCCTCTTTCTGAGGGATGTCATACATGGCGGGACGCTCCCCATTCGTCAACTGGTTGAACTCATTCTCGGAGATCATCTTGCAGTTACCGTTAAAGGTGGCGTCAAGGTCAACCTGAAGCCTGCGGATGTGGAGGTCACCGGTCACAACAGAAGTGTCTTTAAGAGAAAGAGTGTCCTTCACGTAGAAATTGCCGTCAATCTTTCCCCAGAAGTCGCAACTGGTGCAGACAATATCACCTTTGATGACCGCTTTTTCTCCCACAACGACTTTGGCCTGGGAGATGATCTTCCCTTCGAAACTTCCGTCAATCCTGATGTCATTAGGGGAGGTAATCTCTCCCTTTATGCTTGAGCCAGCGGAAATCCTGCTGACATCATTGACGCCGACTGAATCGCCGGACCTGTCATAATTCACTGCCATATTTCTTGCCATTTTAATTATTATTATTCAACAGTTTACACAAGACCCGCCCCGTGGCAGTTCTTATATTTCTTACCAGAACCGCAAGGGCATGGATCGTTCCTTCCTACCCTCTTCTCGACATGCACCGGAGCGTTTGCCTTCTGCTCACCATTGGTGACCAGGTCATTGCGACGGGTCTGCATCTGGCTCATGTCTGTCTTTCTTCTGGGAGCCTGAGCCGGACGGGCTTCATTCTCGTCCCTGAGCGGCACAAACGCGCGAAGCAGGAATGAAAGGACATCCTTGTTGAGATCCTCAAGCATGGAAGCGAAAAGGTTGTAGCTCTCAAGCTTGTAGACCACAAGCGGATCCTTCTGCTCATAGGCGGCGTTCTGGACACTGGTACGCAGATCGTCCATCTCACGGAGATGCTGCTTCCAGTGCTCGTCGATCTGGTAAAGGATGATCGTACGGCTGAGAGCCTTGGCGATCTCCTTACCCTGGGTGTTGTAAGCTTTCTCGAGGTTGACACTGAGGGTCAGCATCTTCCGGCCGTCCGAAATCGGGATGGCGATGTTCTGGTACATGCTCCCCTGCTTCTCGAAAATCTGCTTGATGAACGGGTAGACCTTTTCAGAAAGGGTGTTCATCCTGCGGTCGTACACCTCCTGCATGTGCTTGCACAAGGCGTTTGAGATATCCTCAGGTTTGGCGCTGGAATAAAAAGCCTCGTCGAAGCCAAGGTCGATGGACATCTGGCCCATGACATATTCCTCGAATGACTGGTAAGTCATGCCCTCTGCCCTCTCGGCAATGAGATTGGAGGAGTCGATCATCATGTTCTGGACATCAATCTCAATCCTCTCTCCAGACAGGGCGTTACGCCGGCGGGCGTAGACAGCCTCACGCTGGTAATTCATGACATCGTCGTACTCGAGCAGTCTCTTACGGACACCGAAGTTATTCTCTTCGACTTTTTTCTGGGCGTTCTCGATGGATTTCGAGAGCATCCCGTTGACAAGGGCCTCATCATCAGCCATGCCAAGCTTGTCGACTACTCCAGCGATCCTCTCGGATCCGAACAGACGCATCAGCTTGTCCTCCAAAGAGATGTAGAACTCAGAGGATCCAGGGTCACCCTGTCGTCCGGAACGTCCTCGCAGCTGGCGGTCGACACGACGGCTATCGTGCCGCTCGGTACCGATGATCGCGAGGCCTCCAGCAGCCTTTACCTCAGGAGAAAGCTTGATGTCGGTTCCACGACCTGCCATGTTAGTGGCGATGGTCACGTTGCCCTTCTGGCCAGCCTGAGCGACGATTTCAGCCTCCCTGGCGTGCTCTTTAGCGTTCAGCACATTGTGCTTGATGCCCCTGATGCGGAGCATACGGCTCAAGAGCTCGGAAGTCTCGACGTCGGTGGTACCCACGAGCACAGGCCTTCCAGCGTCCGTGAGTTCCTTAACCTTATTGATGACAGCCTGGTACTTGGCTTTCTTTGTCTTGTAGATCAAGTCGTCCTGGTCATTCCTTATGACAGGACGGTTGGTGGGGATCACAACCACGTCGAGCTTGTAGATGGACCAGAACTCCCCTGCCTCAGTCTCGGCAGTACCGGTCATTCCGGCAAGCTTGTGGTACATCCTGAAATAGTTCTGGAGGGTGATGGTAGCGAAGGTCTGGGTCGCGGCCTCAACCTTGACATTCTCCTTTGCCTCGACCGCCTGGTGAAGTCCGTCGCTCCAGCGGCGTCCCTCCATGATACGTCCGGTCTGCTCATCGACAATCTTGACCTTGTTGTCGATGACGACATAGTCAACATCCTTCTGGAACATGGCGTAGGCCTTCAATAGCTGGATCATGGCGTGGACTCTCTCGCTCTTGAGTGAATATTCCTCCATAAGCTTGTCCTGGGCCTCCTGTTTCTGCTCAGGAGTAAGGGACTCATCCTTCTTGATGTCAGCGATCTTGCTTCCCATGTCAGGAAGGACGAAGAAATCCGGATCCGACACGGCATTGGCCAAGGCGTCATGACCCTTATCGGTCATTTCGACAGAATGCTGCTGCTCGCTGATCACGAAATAGAGTTCGTCCGTGACAATGTGCATCTGGCTCTCATTGTCCTGCATGTAGAAATTCTCAGCTTTCTGCATGAGGGCCTTCATGCCCTGCTCGCTAAGGAACTTAATGAGGGGCTGGTACTTAGGAAGACCTTTATAAGCCCTGAACAGGAGCATTCCTCCCTCGTCCATCTTGCCCGCGGCGATAGCCTTCTTAGCATCGTTGAGCACCTGGTTGACAAGGGTGCGCTGCTTCTGGTACAGACTCTCCACATAGGGCCGGTACTCCATGTACTGCTCGTCATCCTCCGCCTTAGCGACAGGTCCGGATATGATCAAAGGAGTACGGGCGTCGTCGATAAGGACTGAGTCGACCTCATCAACGATGGCGTAATGGTGTTTGCGCTGGACAAGGTCGTTCATGTTGACGGCCATATTGTCACGCAAATAGTCAAAACCGAACTCGTTGTTGGTACCGAAGGTGATGTCGCAGTTATACGCTCTCTTACGGGCGTCGCTGTTAGGCTCGTGCTTGTCGATGCAGTCCACGGACAAACCATGGAACATGTACAGAGGTCCCATCCACTCGGAGTCTCGCTTGGAGAGGTAGTCGTTGACTGTGACGACATGGACTCCCTTGCCAGCCAAAGCGTTGAGGAAGACCGGCAGGGTCGCCACGAGGGTCTTTCCTTCACCGGTCGCCATCTCGGCGATGCTTCCCATCTGCTCCTTGTTGGATTTCACTCCCCCGTTAAGGACGATTCCGCCGATCAGCTGGACGTCATAATGGACCATGTCCCAGGTCACCTCGTTGCCTCCGGCCATCCAGTGGTTGCGGTACACGGCCTTGTCGCCTTCGATGGTGACAAAGTCGTGGTCGATGCTCAAGTCCTTGTCGAACTGAGTCGCCGTAACCTCAATAGTCTCGTTCTCTTTGAACCTCCGGGCCGTGGACTTCATGATGGCGAAAGCCTCCGGGAGGATCTCCTCAAGGACTTCCTCGATCTTCTCATCCTCTTCCTTGACGAGTTTGTCCGACTCTGTCGCAAGATTCTCCTTCTCGGAGACGGGAATATCCTCCTCAAGCTTTGCCTTGATCTCGGCGATTCTGGCCTCAAACGGGGCCTCGCACTCACGGAGTTTTTCCCTGAGGGCTTGTGACCGGGCCCTCAACTCATCGTTGGAAAGAGCGTCTATCGCAGGATAAGCCGCAAGGACCTTGTCCAAGACCGGCTTAATGAGTTTCATGTCACGATCGGCTTTCGAGCCGAAAATCTTTCTTAATATGCCTGATATAGCCATAAAAAAAGTTTGTCTCTGATTAACCTACAAATATAGCCAAAATCAGAGACAAATACAATTTTATATTACCGCCCAGGGTCACATCGGCCAATCATCCGTGCGGAAGGAGGCAACAGGGATCCCGAGGCTGGTTGTCAGGTCGGCCTCACACCAGTTATGGAACGCGTAACGGACAGCGACGGCATCTTTCACGGAGGAGCAGTCGATAACCACGGAGTCCCACAGGGTAACAGCGGGCACCGGATGGAACACCCTGTCCTGCCCAGCGACCTCGAATCCTTTGACCGGGGATCCATAGTCGGAATAATGCCCGAGGCCTATACGGGTGTCGGCGAAGTGAATGACAATCGACGAACCCGGATCTTCAGAGACCCGGACATCGAAATCATACCCTGCTTGATGCCTTACTCCCGTAGCGACTTTGGACCCGGAAGGGAAAGTGACGACATCAGGATGGGCGAACTTGTGCCCGAGCCCGGTCTTGACCCCGTAGACATTCTCAAGAGCAAGGGTAGCGAACTGGTCAGCAACCTCTTTTTTCCTTGCCGGATGTATACACCCCTTGTCTCCCAGAGTCTCGGTGACAGCGACCCCGGAATTGGGGATTATGTCAAGCGAAGACAGCTGATTCTCAACGAAATATCCTCTGCCGGGGCCTTCCGGATTACTATAGCCGTAAGGTGCGATCAGAGCGAAATAGAAAGGAAGCTCGTTGTCGGAATCGCCCCACAAGTCGCGCCATGAGCGAACCATAGCGGCTTGAAGCTTGTCATAATAGGAGATGTCGCCAAAGATCAGCTCCGAGCAGCCCTGGTACCAGACAAAACCACGGATGGAGTAACCTTTCAAAGGGTACAGACGCGAATTGTACAAGGTCGCCACCTGACGGGGAGCTTCACGGTTGGGATCCGGCTCGTCACGACGGTCAAGGATATTCTTATAAGAAGCTTCCGGGATCTGACCTTTCACGTACTTTTCCATGTAATCCATAGGGACCCACGGAGGGAGCAGGCAACCGCCCCAGGCATTGGCTATTATGCCCACCGGCACACCAAGAGTGCGAGTCAAGCGTTTGGCGAAGAAATAGGCGACAGCGGACACGCCAGCGGCGACTTCACCGTCGGTTTTCTTCCACTGGCAGTCTAAGTCTTCCTGAGGAGTGAAAGCCTTACCGGCTTTAATGTCATAGAAACGGATACGGTCCGAATATTCAGGAGCTTCGATGATGGCATCATAGGAACCTTCCACACCTTGCGAGGTGGAACCGATGAGGTTGAGCTCCATGTTTGACTGGCCGCTGCAGATCCAAACTTCTCCGATCATCACATCCTGAAGAGTCACACTCCTCCGCTTCCCGGCGGAAATGGTGACAGTGTAAGGGCCTCCGGCGGAAGGGGTTGCCATCCTGACTTCCCAGCGTCCGTCCTCCCCGGCATTTCCGACATATTTCTTGTTGTCCCAGGAAGGAGTGACAGTAACCTTCGATCCCGGATCGGCCCAACCCCAGATCGGCGCTGATGTTTCACGCTGCAAAACCATGTGGTTCGAGAACACTCCGGCGATCTTGAGTTCCCGGGGAAACACAAAAGGAGTCGCCATAAACAAAACCGCGACAATGGTCAAGAAACACTTTTTCATATCAAGAGTTATTTAGAGTCCTGGAAAAGATCTCTGATAAGTTTAGCGAAAGCGCTCCAGGAATTGGATTCGACAAACCGATTTCTCTGTTCGTCCTCGATTCGAGGCGGGCTCTTCAGCAACGAAAGCATCTCATCCTCAGAATGATAGACTGAGCAAACTCCTTCTTTCTCCAAGTCCAGGAAAGCACCCAAAGCAGGCCCTATCGGATCACCTCCCATCGCCACAGTGTCGATGAGCACCCCTGAGCTCGACACGCTTCCCGGAAGATACGGGAACACGACGCTCCGGCTTCGGGCGATCAGGAAAGACAGCTCATCGAATCCCGCGCTCCTGTTCTCAAAACAGAAACTGGTCGCCGAAGGCGAGCTGACAGCAGCCATAATTCTTGAAGACAGATCCGGATCACCACACTTCCCAACAATCCTGACATTAAGGCCGGCGTCCCTGACAGCCGGGCAGCTCACGAACTCCAGGATCCCTTTGTAAGGAAGAATATTACCCCAGATCAGCACTTCGTTATTCTTCTCTTTAGCGGAAGGGACACCTCCTTCGGGAACAAGGACAGGATGACAGACGTAACGAACTATGGAGGGATCGCCACCCTGGGCCGACACAAGTTCCCTTGCGAGAGTAGCAGCCTGCCCGGAATGTGCGACAATAGCCTTGGACAACTTGATTTGACGATTTGTCAGAGACTCTGACATCCAATTCTCTCCTTTGTGAGGGACAGGATTATGGAAAATGAACACAATCTCCTTCCCTCTGAGCTTCATGACCCACATGGCAGCCATAGCCAGAAGGTATTGAAGGAAAGGAAGTTTGTGGAAGGCGATCGTCTCCACGAAACTCAGGAGGAAACAATCCGCCTTGAAAGAGTTGACCAGAAGGGCATACCCTTGCGAAAAGCGTCTCCTGTTATCGCTCTCCAGCACATCGAAGTACTCCGCCAGCTCTTTCTTCAACAATATGAAATAGCGGTTAGAGTACCCCTGCTTCCTGTTCGCCGAAGGGGCGACATATATTCTTTTCCGTCTCATCGGCCAAATAGTCTTTTTAAAGAATATGTCAACCGCGCCACAGCGATCTGCCAGGAAGGTGTCCCGATGTAAGTCTTGTAGTAGTAGCACTCGCTATTGAACTTCATCATCCGGATCCTGACCTCGTCGTAATATTTCCTCGTCGTCGAGCCATGCTCGTGGACGACCTTCACCGATGGGTAGAAGTAGACTTTTTTCCCGATCCTTGAAAGCCTCTCGGAGAGGATCATCTCTTCCGAATACAGGAACGTGTTGGGATCCATCCCTCCACATGCTTTCCAGTCCTGGGTCTTGACCATGAAGAAAGAGCCGGAGACCCTATAATGGAACCCTTCCTCCGCCTTGGAGGCGTAATCCATCCCGAAAGCCTTCTCCTTTTTACTTCTGGACATGAAAAGGTTTGACCAATAGAGCCAGACATGCCTGTCCCAGAAAGAGATGAATGGCTCAGGACTCTGACGCTTTCCGTCCAACCCGACGACATCGGGTCCTAAGGCTCCAGCCTCAGGAATGCTCAAAAGTTTGGAAGCCATCTTGTCCACAACATCGCCAGAAGTGAGGGATATGTCATTATTGGCAAACAGAAGCACATCAGGATCGAATTGGTTCACAGCCACTTCCGCACCGAGGTTATTCCCTTTGGCAAATCCGAGATTCTCCGAGGATGGTACGACGAACACGTGCTGGAGCGGCCATCCTTTGAAAGCCTCGAGAAGCCTTTCCTTGCTCTGCGAGGTACTTCCATTATCAACAATTACGACGGCATTAGGGGAAGAGATCTTCGACAACTCGTTCTTAACGAATCCGATCGTCTTCTCCTCGCTTCGGTAATTAATGACGACAATCCCGATCATGACCAATAATTATAACCTTCCATCCACCATGTTCCTGTCAAGCGTCCCTTTCACATCGAAAACGACATGCCTGTCTTCGAGCAGACCAGCTATGTCCAACTCCTGGAACTCCTTATGCGCCACGGCGGCGATCAGCGCGTCGAATTTCCCCGATGGAGGCTGGTTTACAATACTGATCCCATATTCCTTCTGTACGAGCGATGCCTTGGCCCAAGGGTCGTAGACAGTGATGTCCAGATTGTACTCTTTGAGAGCCCTGTAGATGTCGACAACCTTGGTGTTCCGAGAGTCCGGACAATTCTCCTTGAACGTGAAACCAAGGATTAATATCTTCGAGCCTATGACCTGAATCCTCTTCTTGAGCATCAGTTTCACTGTCTGGGCAGCCACATACTCCCCCATTCCGTCGTTCATCCGGCGTCCGGCAAGGATAATCTCCGGATTGTAGCCGTGACGCTGGGCGCTCCGAGCGAGATAATAAGGGTCGACTCCGATGCAATGTCCTCCGACAAGACCAGGGCGGAAAGGCAGGAAATTCCACTTTGTCCCGGCAGCCTCCAGCACATCAAGGGTGTCTATCCCCATTTTGTTGAATATTTTGGAGAGCTCATTGACAAAGGCTATGTTGATGTCCCTCTGGGAATTCTCAATAACTTTAGCGGCCTCCGCCACTTTTATGCTCGGGGCAAGGTGGGTACCGGCGGAAATCACGCTTCCATACACTTCATTGATGTACTCTCCAGCCTCAGGGGTCGAGCCGGAAGTCACTTTCTTGATCTTTTCAACCGTGTGGAGCTTGTCACCGGGATTGATCCTTTCCGGACTGTAACCGGCGAAGAAATCCTCATTAAGCCTCAATGAAGACACCTTCTCAACCACCGGAACGCACTCTTCCTCAGTCACTCCAGGATAGACAGTGGACTCATAGACCACGACGTCACCCTTGCCGATCACCTTTCCGACAGTCTCGCTAGCCAGATACAGCGGTGTCAGGTCGGGGTTGTTGTCAGCATCGACTGGGGTCGGCACAGCGACAATGTAGAAGTTCCGGTCTCGGATGGCCTCGATGTCAGTCACACAACGGAAACCATGATTGTCTATCGCATCCCTAAGTAGCTCGTCAGGAACCTCCAAGGTAGCATCATGTCCAGCCATCAGCTCATCGACCCTCTTCTGGCTCAAATCGAACCCAATCGTGTCAAACTTTGTCGAGAACAACCGTGCCAGCGGAAGTCCGACGTAGCCCAGGCCTATAACGCATATTTTAGTCTCTCTCATCAGCCTTCAATAATTACAGATTAGCTTTGTACCAGTCGATCGCCTCAGCCAATCCCCGTTGGAAGTCATATTCCGGATCATAACCAAGCACACGCCTCGCCTTGCTGATGTCGGCATTAGAGTGCTTGATATCGCCCTTGCGGTCAGGACCGAAGATCGGTTCAATGTCCGTTCCAAGTGCCTCGGCAATGGAATGATAAATGTCGATAAGGTATTCCCTACCTCCATAAGCGATGTTAAACGCCTCACCGGCAGCCTCAGCCGGAGCCAGACAGGCCTTGAGATTAGCCTCTATCACATTCTCGATGTAGGTGAAATCCCGGCTCTGTTTCCCATCACCATTGATGGTGGGCCGCTCCCCGCGAAGGAGCTGCCCGATGAATTTCGGGATAACCGCGGCATAGGCCCCATGGGGGTCCTGACGACGGCCAAACACATTGAAATACCGCAAGCCATAAGTGTCCAGGCCATAATGGAGAGCATACTGCCGCGCCCAATCCTCAGCACAGCGTTTAGTCAAGGCGTATGGACTGAGAAGATTGCCCTCAACCCCTTCTCTCTTCGGGAGATGCTCCTCATCTCCGTAGACGGAGCTCGAGGAGGCGTAGACAAATTTCTTCACGCCCTTCCTCCTGGCGGCTTCCATCATATTCAGAGTGCCCTGGATGTTGTTGGCGCAATAGAAAAGAGGCATTTCGATGCTTCTGGGGACGCTCCCCCAAGCGGCCTGATGAAGGACGAAATCAACACCCTCGCAGGCCCGAAGACAGGTGTCCAGATCTTTAACATCCCCTTCGATGAACTCATAAAGAGGGTTGTCCTGGAACATCTCCACATTGGCCATCTTTCCAGTTGAGAGGTCATCCAGGCAGCGTGTCCTGACACCCATGCCAAGCAGAGCCTCACATAGGTTGGAGCCTATGAATCCCGCACCACCGGTCACGAGGAAAAGGGTCCCTTCAGAGAAAACTATATTCTTATAAGACATATTCTTTATTTGATTTTTTCGAAGACCAAACCAGCGACGAATTTTCTCCATGTCCACCGAACCTTTAATGGCAAACGCCTGAAGCCCGTAATGTTCCTTGCCTTAAGCTGCCCTGGATGCTTGTCCAGCCTGACACAAGGGGCATTGGTAGAGTTCACCCCCTCTCCGAGAAGAAGATCGGGCATGAATCCCTCCTTCCAGAACACAGGCATCAGGACAAGCTGATCCCTGGAAGAAAAAGCCATATATTCTTTCCACCACTCCTCGGATATCCTGATGACCCGAGGATCGTTATGCCTTCTTAACATCAGTCCGTTCTCCAGAAGGCCGAAATGTCTCGGAAAACCGGAACCCGAAAGATGGCGCCATTGCCTGACAGCGTCCATGAAGCTTATCCTCGTGTCCAGGTAGCAACGGACGATCTCCTCATACACGCAGTCCCTTAAGGGATGGGGCAAATGGGCTTCAAGGCAGCCGGAGTTTATCTTACGTTCAAGGGCATCGTAGAAAGATCTGTCCGTGATGACAAAACTCGCATCCATCCAGACGCTGATGTCATACTCCCCCAACACCTTGTGAGGCAGTATTTTGACGTACCTGGAGCGCCTGGTGGCATCGCCGTTTGAGAAAGGGATACGTCTGATTGTCCACACCCCGACTTTCTCGTCCTTGAAATCATCCGAGTAGCAAATGTAATCATACGACGGATCGACCACCTCCGGTTGCCTCAGAGTGTCGTATCCACCAGTGATGCAAGTGTAAATGACTTTTCTCATCTCCTTTTTTTCTGTGGAAGGACACACTGGTCGCCCAGTTCTTTAAGGTAATCATCAGTGAAGTAATTGATCTTGCCTGCCATTGCAGCGAAAGTCATCTCCCCAAAATAGACCTTACCACCAGAGATGTAGAAATCGACACGGACCTCCGGGAATCCTTTTGAGAGAATGCTGGCCGCATCAAGCATCTCATCGAGGCATATAGGCTTTGGCACCAACCCTTTTCCATCCCGGAAATGGTCAGTGAACACAGAATATTCAGGGTGGACATTCCAGTCAAGGTCATAGACATTGACACACAGGGACTCTTTCGTCCTGTTATAACAAGCAAACACCATATAAGGCTTTCCGTCAAAGCACCAGACTTTATAATCGACCGGCAAGCCCTCCAACGAAGAGATATCCTGCTCAAGGAACTTTTCCGCTATCACTTTGGGTTTGATGTCGTTATAGAAGACTTCCCCGCCTCTGTAGCCGAAGCGCACTTTAAGATGCGATGACAACTCTGAACGTATGGCTCCAGGATCGAACCCCTTGGACTTGTCGACCACAATCGTGGAACCGCTGTCATGGTTGCACTTTATCACAAACTTATCAGGAAGTGAATCAAAATCAATGTCTTCCACCTTATCCCAAACGCCGAGCAAGGGCACTAGCATATCCCCGAGCCCTTTTGACTTGACATAATCCCTGACCATGTATTTGTCGGCGCAGACAGACCACATCGAGATGTCGGAATAACACAGCAGCCACTGGATCTTCTCATTCAGGTCGCGAGGATGATCCCAATCGATCTTATATCCATAAATCTTTTCCCATTCCCGACCTATGAAAAAACGGCGGAAATGATCCAGCATAAATGGCTTATAAATGCGGTGAAATATCTTTTTCCTCAGTTTCATTAAATAACAGTCGCTCGCTATTGTCGCAGTTTACAAATTTAATGATTTTAGAGCAAAAGAACAACGGCTTCATCCTATATACTTTGAAATGCGAGACTATCTGACTAACTTTGCGACCAATGCAGCAGACTAACGCCAGAGCCAAGAAGAGCATCAAGAACGCGGTGGTATCAACAGCATACTACCTCATCATTCTTGGGCTCAGTTTCATCTCCAGGAAGGCTTTCTTTGACTACCTGGGGAGTGAGGTGCTTGGCCTTAACGCCACCGCGAAGGATCTTCTCTCTTTCCTTAACCTCACTGAGCTGGGGATTGGAAGTGCGGTGGGATTCTTCCTCTACAAACCGGTTTTCGAGGAAGACCACACCAAGATCAACGAGATCATAACAGTCCAAGGATGGTTGTATAGGAAGATCGCATACATCATAATAGCCGCCTCGTGCGTGCTGATGTGCTTCTTCCCAATGATCTTCGCCAAATCCGAGCTTCCCCTGAGCTATGCCTACATTGTCTTCGGCACCCTGCTGGTCGGTTCCATCCTAAGTTACTTCTACAACTACCGGCAGGTTCTCCTCTCCGCTGACCAGAAAAACTACAAGATCATCAGGAACAACAGCCGAATAGAAATCATCAAGATCATCCTTCAGATAATCTTCGTCACCAAATTCAGCCATCCATTCTTCTGGTGGGTCGGGCTGGAGTTCCTGGCAAGGGTTTTCGCGACGATCGGCCTGGACCGAGTGATCAGGAGAGAGTACCCATGGCTTAATTTGAGCCTGCGGGATGGGAAGCGTTTCTACAATGAGAACAAGGGCATCATCCAGAAGACCAAGCAGATATTCTTTCACAAAATCGCCGGGACAGTTCTGTCTAATTCAAGCGCCCCAATCCTGTATGCCTTCACGACCTTGACGACCGTCGCGTACTACAACAACTACCAGATAATCCTCCAGAGGATCGCCACCCTGATGAGGAATTTCTTCACCAGCACATCCGCCGCCATAGGCAGCCTCGTGGCGGAAGGCAACAAGAAGAGCATTCACAGGGTCTTCTGGGAACTATTTGACTCCAGGCTTGTCATTGTCGCGGTCATCCTGATCTGCTCTTTCCACCTAACGGAGCCCTTCATTTCGGTATGGCTGTCTTCGGACTATCTTCTTGGAAGAAGGTTCCTTATCCTGTTCCTTATCCTTCAGGGAATATTGATGTCAAGGGAGACTGTGGACTCATTCATCAATGCCCACGGCATGTTCCAGGACATTTGGGCGCCAATCGTGGAGGCGTCCCTGAACATTGGGCTCTCCATCTTTTTCGGCCATCTCTGGGGGCTGGAAGGTGTGATTCTGGGAGTAACCACGAGCCTGGTGCTTATAATAGAGATCTGGAAGCCTATCTTCCTCTTCAAGTATGGGATGAAAGAAAGCCCAATACCCTATTTCCTGGGCTTTGGATTCCGGCTGGCCGTTATTCTCGCGATCGCCTATGTCTCCACCTGGATTGTCCCTTATCTTCCTTTCCATGAGGAAGCTTCCACCTCGATCGCCAAATGGCTCCTGTACAGCACAGAGACAACCATTCTGGTTTCCTTGATGATCATACCCGCATTCTGGGCATTCAGCTCCGGCACGAAGAACTTTGTCAAAAGGATGACTTCAATTATTACCTCCGAGTTCATTAAAAGAACCGGGCGATAAGTCCAGAGTGGAACACTGACCAATAAACAACAGCCTTTTTGAGGCCTAGCCTCTTGCTCAGCGAGGAAAATGAGTACAAAGGAGCCAAACCAGTCTGACCAACCAATTCCACTATCATCTTTCTGTCGTAGCCAGCCTTTAGCTTGTTAAAAACACTCGTTATCGCCTTACGCTCAGCCATTTCCCTGATCCCATCATCCATCCCTGATGTCATCCTGACACACATCGCGCTTGCGGAAAGCATGGTTTCAAGATCCCTCCGTTTCTTCTTTGACTGAGTCAGCGACTCGCTGTTCTGGTAATAAACATAAAGAGTCTCCGGGACAGAGACCAGCTTTCTTACTGCCGGGGCGAACTGAGCGGTCAGGAATAGATCCTCGGCATTATTGAAATGTTTTCTGAATTCCAACTGACGGCCTGAAAACAATTCTTTTGAATATAGCTTCGCCCAAAGGGTCCAAGTGATCTTGTTTTCCATCAGGGAACGCATGAAACCATCATGCGATAAGTCAATCTTGCGTTCCGGGAGTGTCCTTTCAACTGTCCCGTCAAGTTTAGAATACTCATGACCGGCCACAACGGCATCAGCCCCCTCGCTTACAGCTGCCTGATACATTATCGCGCAGGCATCAGGACGCAAAGAGTCATCCCCGTCCACGAAGGTCAGATAATCACCGGACGCGGCCTCTATCCCCGACTTCCTGACCCATGACAACCCGAGATTTTCCTCGTGACGAATGACCTTGATCCGCTTGTCCGAGGCCGCGAAACGGTCGATAATCTCTGGAGTAGAATCGGTCGAACAATCATCTACAACGATGATCTCAATATCTTCAAGAGTCTGGCATACAACAGATTCCAGACATCTTGAAATATACTTTCCGATGTTATAGGCAGCTATCAGGACAGATACTTTTGGCATGGCTATCTAGTTTAATCATTCCATGAGCGACCGTACAAAACCCATGCGACCGGCCAGATATGGAACACCGCCCAATAGACCAAAGCCTTCCTCAGTCCCAGATGACGCCGCAGGTTTGCGATGGACAGCAATCCAGCCAAGGAATTATTCCTCACAAGCCTCATGAGAAAGCGCCTTCCGCAGCGGTTTTTCTTGATAAGCCTGAAATAGAAACTTATCATGTCAAACTCAGCTTTATCCAAGACATCCCTATCCTGACCGGATAATATGCTGAGAGTCAAAGAGTGAACCAGCACCCTGTCTTCCAGGCTTCTGGTAATCTTGTCCCGCTCGACGTTAGTCAACGATGAGGGATGTTGGTAATAATCGTAAACAATATCACTGATGCTTACCGCTTTACGGACATATAGAGCTGTGTGATAGGATAACAGTTGGTCCTCCCCATAGACGATCCTCCGGTTCTCCTCATAAGGATGCTCGGTGAAGAGCCTCCTTTCAAAAATCCTGCCACAAAGATAACGAGTGCACTCATAAAAGACCATCGAACGGATAAGATCCCGTGAAGAGGAGCCGTAAGTCAACTTGTTCGTTTCAGGAGAGACACTTCCGTCAGGAAAGACAAGCTCATAACCCGCGACGACAAAGTCAGCGTCTTGTCTTCTCGCCTCATCAAGAAGCCTCTCACAAGCGTATGGTTTCAATGTGTCATCCCCATCCACAAACATAATGTACTTGCCTTTGGAGGCGTTGATGTTCTCAGGATGGCTGACGACCCTGACGCGCTGGTCACGTTCCGCATAATCCTTGAGAATTATTCCGGTGCCGTCACTTGAGCCATCATCAACCACAACAATCTCAATATCATGGCAGGATTGGCCAAGGATAGAATCGAGGCATCGGGAGATGTACCTCTCGACGTTATAGGCAATCACAAGAACCGAGATCTCTGGCATAGCGCGATAATATTCAATCACCTAACAAAGCTTTCGGGAAAAAGTCCAGATGGAGGGTAGCCCAATAAACAAGTGCCTTCCTCAGTCCCAGATGACGCCGGAGATTAGCGATCGACAACAATCCAGCCAAGGAGTTTTCCTTAACGGTGGCCATCAGGACATCTCTTGAGCAATGGCCCTTCTTTACCATGTTGAAAAAAAGCCTGATTATGTCGGACTCAGCCTTGTCGACAACGACCCTTTCTTGACCGGACAACAAATCAAGGGACAGGGAATTCACCAGGACCCTGTCTTTGAAAGATTTGGCGATCTTCCCTCGCTCCATGCCGGTCAGGGAAGCTTGGTACTGATAATAATCATACACGCTTACATCAATGCTTACCGCCTTCCGCACATGCAGGGCTGAGTGATACGATAATAGTTGATCCTCACCAAAGACAATCCGCCGGCTTTCCCTAAGCGGATGATCTGTAAACAGTTTTTTTTCGAAAAGTCTGGCCCAAAGATAACGTGTACACTCGTTAAACACCATCGAACGGATGAGGCCGCTCGACGAGGAACCGTAGTTTAAGACATTCTTTTCTGAAGAGACAGTCCCGTCAGGGTAGACGACATCATAACCCGCGACGACAAAGTCAGCATCCTGTCTTCTCGCCTCATCAAGAAGCCTCTCACAAGCGTATGGTTTCAATGTGTCATCCCCATCCACAAACATAATGTACTTGCCTTTGGAGGCGTTGATG
>ONUG01000018.1 GCA_900320965.1 uncultured Bacteroidales bacterium
GACCGGCGAAGTTGTTGCCGTACTGGGCGATGTAGGCGGGATCCTCAGTGGTGGTACCACCATAGGAACCGGCGTAAGGGCCCGCGGTGGCGTAAGCCTCGGCGGACGGCGGCATGTAGAGGGCGGAGAGGATGGTACCGGTGTGGCTGGAGCCAGTGTCGGTGCCGCGGCCGTGGCCGTCTCCGAAGTGGATGTTCTCGGTGATCTTGACCCACTTGTTCATCTGGTACTGGCCGTTGTAACGGACACCCAGGCTACGGTTGTAGGTCCCGACGAGGACACCCTGGTTGTCGCTGTAGGTGAAGGTGAGGCGGCTCTTGAGGGCCTCGGTACCGTAGTTCAGCGTGGCGGTGTGCCTCTGGTAGAGGGCGTCGCGGAAGATCTCGTCCATCCAGTTGGTACGGGTGGTAGCGATCCAGGGGTTGACCTGCGGGTTCCATCCCGTGTCGAGGCCGATGCCGGCGTTGGCCGACGAGATGGTCCTCATCTGGATCTCCTCCTCGGCGGTGAGGCACTCGGGAAGGTTGCTGGCGTGGTGGATACCGGTCACGAGGTCATACTCGACGTGGATACCGTTGCCGGCCTTCTTGGTCGTGACGATGATAACACCGCCGGCTCCGGAGGAGGCTCCGTAGATAGCGGCCGAGGCGGCGTCCTTCAGGACGACGATGCTCTCGATGTCGTTCATCGAGGTGATAGGACCACCGGGGACTCCGTCAACCACCCAGAGGACACCGTCACCGTTACGTGAGCCTTGTCCACGGATAAGGATGCCGGGGCCGCTGGTAGGGGCACCGTTGCTGAATGAGACCACGACACCAGGGACCTGACCCTGGAGCATGGCGGTCGTCGAGGCGACAGGACGCCCTGCGAGTTTTTCAGGATTGCTGACGATACCCACAGAAGCGGACAGGTCCTTCTTCTTGGTCTGGGCACCGTAACCCAGGGCGACGGCCTCCTGGAGCATCTCGACGTCCTCGGTGAGGACGATGTCGATGACCGCGCGGCCGTTAACGTTCACGTTCTGGGTCGCGTAGCCGAGGCACGAGACTTCCAGGACAGCATTTGATGGAACTGTGATGGAATAATTACCATTCACATCCGTGACAGCGTTGGCTCCGCCGCTGAGCACCACAGCTCCCACCACAGGGCCCTGGGCATCCTTGACGGTTCCTCGGACTGTCACATTTTGGGCAAATGCACCAATTGTCGACACCAAGCAAATTAGCGTGGTGAACAGACACAACAGTTTTTTGGAATGCATGTTTTACTAATTAATTGGTTTGGTAAAATATAGTGTCTATAAAAACTGTAAGGCGGTAATTTGCGTATTACTTTTCGCAAAAAGCGCAAAATGTCGATTCAGTGCGCCTGGCGGACTGTTTGCTTCCTATATTATTAGTAATAATATTCGTTAAACTTATATTTATTTACTAAAATTGTTATAAATACTTATAAATTGTAATTTTTGGTCGATTATTAATTGCGAAATGGGAAATATTCGATTCGAATATGTTTGCAAACAGTGGATGGAAGAGAAATCGAAGACCGTGAAAACGACATCGCTTGCCGCATATTCATTGATCATCGACAAGCATCTTGCACCAAGGTTCAATACGCTGGATGACATAACCCCGGACTCTGTTCGCTCCATTGTTCGCTATGATCTGGATAATCATTTAAAAATCAACACTATAAAAAGCATCCTCCTCGTGCTTAAAATGATTGTCAAGTACAGCGAGGAAAAGGGGTGGATGAAGCATATAAACCTTTTTTCAAGGATGTTGCCTCATGGGGAGATGTCAGATCCGCAGGTCCTTACTGTCGACGAGGAGAGGACATTCGTTTATTGGCTCAAAGAACACCCTACCAAATTGAATATCGGTCTTCTCCTCTGCGTTTGCTGCGGGCTGAGGATTGGTGAGGTCTGTGCGCTGAGGTGGGAAGACATTGACCTCCGCCGCAAGGTCATACAGATAAGAAGGACGGTGTACAGGGTTTATAATCCAAAAGGCGAGCCGCACAAGAGGACGAAACTGATCGTGGGTGCGCCTAAGACGGAAAACTCATGGCGAGAACTCCCTTTGGCGGACTTCTTGGTGGAAATGTTGAATAATGTTAAAGGGAAATACAAAAACCATTATTTGTTATCCTTGGACACCTCCCCGACAGATCCGCAAAATTTCAGGAACAATTTCAAAAGGGTTTTAACGACACTTGGTTTCCCCACCAGAAAAGTCCACAGCCTCCGTCACTCGTTCGCCACACGATGCCTGGAAAGTGACTGTGACTACAAAACATTAAGTTCTTTACTAGGACATTCAAATATTACAACGACACTTAACATATATGCTCATCCGGATATCAATCAAAAACGAAAATGTGTAGAGAACATGCTTAAGCTTATTTAGTTAGGTGGATGCGGAGTTTTGCCAATCCAATTAATTAATCAACTAACATGTTTTCCAAGAAGCTATTCTGCGTCGTTGCCATGCTGATCGGCATGGTGGCAAGTTTTGGCGCTTATGCCCAAAACCTGACAGTGCGCGGAACCGTCAAAGACGCGGCAGGTCCCGTTGTGGGAGCGGTCGTGCTTTCAGGCGGAGGAGTTGAGTTCCCTGGAGTATGCTTCGTGAATGGTGAGAAAAACTACCGTCTGAAGAACACTATCATCATGGCCGGAGAGGAATTCCCTTTCTGGGGTGACGAGCACTTTGTCTTCAAAGATGAGCGCGACAACCAGGCCGGTTTCCTAATTGCAAAGTATCTTCAGCCTCTAGCTCCTGCCAATCCTTTCGCAGAAGGTTATGTTTGCTCTAATGGAGATTTTCCTACCTTCCAGCTCAATTACCCGATTGTGCGATTCGGAGATTGCCTCCTTCTTCGCGCTGAGGCCTATCTTGCGACTGGAAACAATTCTGCAGCAACTACCGACATCAACCGTATTCGCGTCCGTTCGAATTTACAGCCGATCTCAGGAACTGCGACTTGGGCTGATTTGTACCACGAGCGTACTTGCGAACTTGCTCTCGAGATGGCCAACGACCATGCATATGACTGCAAGCGCTGGGCATATACGGGCAATGCTACTACGAAGGGAACCGAGATTGCTAAACTTGCTACCAATGAGCTCAACACACACCCCCGTGTGCGTGAATTCATCAATCGTTCCGATCCTTCCCAAGGTTATAACGATGTCCCTTATCCGGACTATCTGAATCAGAACCCCTGGAATGACAGTTAATTAGTATTCCTTGACGACCTTAAGCAGTCTGTCGGGATAGTTGGAGATGATGGCGTCAACTCCGCAGGAGATAAGGCGTCTCATCTCATCGGGATCGTCAACCGTCCAGGTGTTGACCTTCATACCCTTGGCGTGAGCCTTGTCCACGAGAGCCTTGTCCACATTCTCATGAGGGGCGCTGAGCCACTGAGGAGTGAAGTCCAGCAGGCTCATGTACTGGTCGAAATCAGTCTCCCAACCCTCCACGAGGAAAGCCAGGGTGTGGCCAGGATACTTCTCATTGATGTAATTCAAAGCCCTCTCGTCGAAGCACTGGATCATCAGGCGGTCGCCAAGATCCAGAGAATCCAGCATAGCCATGCAAAGATCCGTAAACTCATGATATTCAGGCCAATCAACACCCTCGATTCCTCCATCAAAGTCAGGATCGCTCTTGATCTCAATGTCATAATGCATCGGATAATGGCCATTCTCCTTAGTCCAGGCCTCGACAGCCTTGATCACCTCGGAAGCAATTGGTTTACAAGCAGGTAGGCAGTGCTTCTCGGGCCAGCCGGGATTGTACTTCATGCCTACATCCCACTTGGCCACCTCACTGTAAGGCAGATGATAGAGGTAAGTCTTGGGATCGCCGCTTACCACTGGTGTCCCGTCGGGACGGGTGGAATAACGGTGATGGAAATACTGGTCGTGTGACAGGACAACCTTCTTGTCCTTTGTGATACATAGATCCATTTCCAGGGTATTCACGCCCAACTTCACCGAGTTAAGCATGGCCGGAAGGGTCTCCTCCGGGTACAGACCCATTCCGCCGCGGTGCGCCTCGACATCAACGACATATTTAGGAGCTTCGGAGGCCGGCCCTTCGACTCCGCTCAGGGACCGGGTATCAGTGCTTTGAGTCTGAGTCGAACCATAGCGCAGCGTCGCCTTGACGGGATAATGGTCGGAGACAAAAGGAACTCCGGAATATTCCTGACGGATGACCTCGAACTTGTCGCAGCCCTCGAATCCTGAATAGAAGACATAGTCGATAGGAGGTGTTCCGGAGACCTTACCCCAATCGTGCCATGTCACATCATTGTCCGTGACAGGAGCGGTCTGACGGGCATCCTGCATCAGAGTACGTAACTCATTGAGGCACGGATCGTCAGGATAGACATTCATGTCGCCGGTGAGGATCATTGGATACCCTTCGGGATTCATCTTTCCGATGCGATCCACAAGCAGGAGCAATCCTTTACGACGCGCTTCTTTTCCCACATGGTCCAGATGGGTATTCACAAAGTAAAAATGCCTGTCAGCGGCCTTATCGTAGAGCAAGGTCCATGTAGCGGTACGGCGACAAGCGGCATCCCAGCCTAATGACGGCTGGAACGGGGTCTCGGAGAGCCAATATGTCCCCCACTCCTTAAGTTCAATCCGCTCGGTGTCATAGAACACAGACATGTGCTCGCCGTCGTGGATTCCATCCTCACGGCCCACTCCGACACACTTGTAACCAGGGCAATGCTCGACGAAATAATCGAGCTGGAAATCAAGGGCTTCCTGAACGCCGAAAACAGCCGGACGCTGATCCAGGATCATAGCACAAGCCGCGTCACGGCGATTCTCCCAGACATGGTCTCCGTCTTTGGCTGTGCCGTAACGGACATTGAAAGACATGACAGGAAGAGGTTCGACAGAAGCCTTGCCACCATTCTTACAAGAGAAGAGTAGCAGCGGAAGAAGGGATAGAAGGAGTATTCTTTTCATTTTATTGAAATATTAGATTACTTGATGGGACCGCAAAGATTGGCTGCGCCAAGGAAGGCGGCGTGGACTTGTTCGGACTGGAAAATCTCAAGGTTCTCGACACTCTTTGGATAAGGGAAATTCCTGATTTCCTTCCACATAGCATCACAGAACAACGGATAAGCTTTGGAAATCGAGCCGCCTAGGATGATGACTGCGGGATCATAGGCGAACATAATCATCTGGACAAGCTTGCCCACATGGCCACCGAACTCATCCATTATCTTCAAGCCTTCAGGATCGCCATTTGCCGCAGCCACCGCAGCTTCTTTTCCTGAGGTTCCTTTGCCGACAAAGAAACGACTGCTGCAGTAATATTCATAATCCCTGTCGAGATAGGGGATGCTTCCGATCTCACCCGCTCCAGCATTGCGACCGCGGTAAAGCTGCCCGTCAATCACAAGCGAGCCTCCGACTCCAGTACCGAGGGTCACGCAGAAAGCCTCTCTGTAGCCATGGCCACGGCCGAAACTGGTGACACCCAGAGCGAAACAGTTGCAATCGTTGTCTACGGAAGCTGGAATATGGTACCGTTCCTCAAGCCTGTCTTTAAGATGGACCTCCTTCCATGAAGGGATGCCGACAACATTATAGACTATTCCCTTATCAGTGTCAACGACGGAAGGTACTCCAATCCCAATCCCATCTACCTCAGGGGTCATCAACTCGTCAATCAAACTGAAGATGTGCTCAAGCACCTCTTCCTCGCTTCCCTTGGAGCGGCAAGGCTCGGAGATTATCCTCTCAACCTGTCCTCCGGGGAGTACTGTGGCGACACGGACATTGGTTCCGCCAAGGTCTATCGCTATTCTCATAGATTATTAATTATTAAAGAGTTATCTTACCGCTCTTCTCCACATGGACGGTAGCGGACTGTCCGTCTCCCCAAGTAACGGTGAGATCAAAAGGTATGTTGGTGGTCACCGAAATGACCGGCTTGTCAGAAAGGGATTTGCGAGCCGCGGCCTTTAGAGAGACAACCCCCTCAGGGCCAAACGGATAACGGTCGATCCCGTGGGCCTCTAAATTGTGGACATCCCACTCAACCTTATTCTCACTGAAATCCGACTTTATTCCAAGGATGTACTCAATAAAGACGGCGATCGGCGGAAGACCGGTCCAACCGACAAAGTCTTTTCGGGCCATGAACCCGGGAGCCGTCTCCTCGGGAGCGTAATACTCCCAGAAAGTACCTGTGTCCTGCCACACTTTGAAAACATTGCCGTAGTGATTATTGGCGATCTCCATGGCCTCTTTGCGGTAGCCTCTTTCCCAGAGACCGCTGATCACCATGTAGTTGGCACCAGGCCATATTCCTCCCTGCCAGTAACGGCCTTTGGGATTGTATTTCGGATGGTCGGCTGAGAGTGAAGGGACTCTGTGGGTTCTCGAGAACTCAGCATCTTTGGAGAGATGGGACACAAGGCGGTCAAGCCGGTCTTTGTCCAGCACGTCGGTCTTAAGTGCCCAGAATGCGGATATTCCTTTAGTGGAATTGCGCCTGCCGTCGCCATAAACGTCGTACAGGAAGCCCGTCTCCTCATCCCACATATTCTCGTTGATCCATTTCTTCAGATACTTCATCTCGTCCTCCATCTCCTCAATCTCCTGCCAGCGCTCGATGTAGAACCCTATCTGCATCAGGCAATCGTTGACGAGGTACTGCTGAAGGTTGGTGTCCAGCCAGGTCATGTGGCCATTGGAATAGATCTGGTTGTAGCCTTCCGGGACACGGGGCATGTTGTCCATGCCGGTCCCCCATCCACTTGACCAGTAAGTGCCGTCTTTCCAAGTGCGGTTAAGCTTCCACCACTGGGCATAAGCGACCAAGGCCGGGAAGACTTTATGAAGACGATCTATGTCTCCAAACTGCTTGTAATAAAGAAGTTCCGCCCAAGGAAGAAGATTCGGGCCTGTCGATGTCGGATCGTAACGCTCGAAACAGTCGGAGCCGTCCGCACGGATCTCCCTGCAGATAAAACCATCCTGATGCTGCTTGGCATAGAAGTTATCCAGGGTCCTCTGGAACGGGAAGAACCGGTACCCGTAGCGAGCGAACATCATCATGAAGGAATCATCCCACATGAATATATTCCCGTTATAGGCGACATCAAGATAGGGAGAAACGAAACCTGAGCCTTCCTGTGGCTGGCGGATGTTACCGACGGCGATCTGCCAGGCGTGCCAGTACATCTCGACTTCTTTCTCATGACCTTCCCAAATCGGCGCCGGGAGGATCTTCTGGGCCTCCTTGAAAGACTTGGGAGTCTTGGTCTCGGGTTTCATCGTCCGGAAAGTGTTCTCCGACACGAAGATATTCTTGACGTACGTGTTCTTGTACGGCAGGTCATAAGGGCCGGACTTCAGGTCCTGGGCGATTGCGGTGACGCCGCCCAGAAGGAGCAGCGCGGGGATCAGGAAACGTCTCATTTTTTGACAATTCGTTTGATGGTACGAGCGATCTCAGTGTTGAGATATGTGCCTTGGAAATGCTGTGAGCCAGGACCATAGGCGAAAACCGGGATCACAGCGGGAGTGTGGTCGTCGGAGTTGTAGATAGCCAGCACGTGACCGGTCTTCAGGTCTCCGTCGAGAATGGTAAGGCCACCAGTCTCATGATCCGCCGTCACGACGACGAGGGTGTGACCATCCTCGTCGGCGAACTTCATGGCCGCGGCGACAGCGCGGTCAAAAGCTAGCTGCTCAATGACAGAGGCCGGGAAACAGTCGGAATGGCCGGCATAGTCGATCTTGGCGCCTTCGGCCATGAGGAAGAAGCCGTTCTTGGACATGCCCTGGAGCTTTTTGATCGACTCGACTGTTATCTCGGCGAGCAAATCCAAGGTCTTTTCCTCGGCGTATGCCCTCATCCTCTGGTCGATGGCGATCACCTTGCCGGGAATGCTGGAGGTGTTGAGGGCGTCGTAGGTGTATGAATATCCATTGGCCTTGATCCCTGCCATCAGGTCGATCTTGTCCTGACGGGGATCCTCGAAATAATCCCTGCCGCTTCCCGCCAGGAGGTCGATCTTGGCGGTGGTGGCCAGGAAGCTGGTGATCAGCTCGGTACTGTCCCTCTCGGAAGTGTGGCCGTAGAACACGGCCGGGGTAGCGTCGGCGATGTCTCCCATCGTGATGACACCTGTTGACTTGCCCATGTCGTGGAAATAGTCCGACAAGGGGGCCACCTCCGCGGAGCCGTCATAATTGGAGGCGATATGCCTGGTCCAGGAAGGCTCACCGGTAGCAAGCGTGCTGCCTCCAGATGCGGAATCCGGAATAAAATCATTCTCGGGGTTGGCGAAATGGAAACCTATATGCTTCATTTTCAGCAAGGAGAGATCCCTGTTGTTGGCGAATGCACCGGCTGAGATCTGGTTCAGTCCCATCCCGTCACCGATCAGGAATATGACGTTCTTGATCTTTCTGGAAGATCCGTCGTACTTGTAGGTTGGAGTGTAGGTCTCGATCCTCTTTGTAAGCTGGAGCTTCTCATTCTGGAAGCCCTGGAAATCACGGGTGGCTTTGTCGAGCTTGTGGGTGCCCGTGACCCCTGCCTGGACCTTGTGCTGCCCCATCCAGAAATTCTTGTTGACCCAGTCATCGTAGAAAAGGGCGCATTTGGCGGGATAATCAGTGTTGATTATGTCAACCCCCATCTTTTGGAAGGTGAAATAGACGGTCGTACCTTCAGGAGCGTCCCAAAAACGGATCGGTTTACCGACAGCATGGGCGGCATCAATCGCGCCCTGGACTGCGAAAAGCTCCGGATCGATCATGCGTCCCTTGCCGTTCCACTTCTTGGCGAACTTGCGGAAGTCGGTGCTGATCAATGCGATACGCTTGAGTTGCTCAGGAGTGTAGGTTATCTTGCCATCGGTGAAATCGCCGTCAAACCACACCCAGTCCGGATATTTTCCAAAGTCCTTTGGATCAGGAATATTTCCGGTAAAGACGATCTTGACACCATTCGGGGTCGTGAACACGTCCGGAAATTCTTCTGCCAGGGCCAAGACTCCCGGAAGCGACTCACCAGTCTTCAAGTCAACCATCAGCTGCAGACGGTCGGAGCTTCCCTCCCACATGCGGCCACCATTCTCACGGAACACCTTGACTATTGGCTCAATGTACATCGTCCTCAAACTGCGGTCGGCGCTCACATCCTCACGGTTATGGGCAACAAGGATCTCCCCGTCATGAAGGAACACATCAGCTTCGATAGACATGCAGTGCTGGGAGTAAGCCTCCCAGAAAGGAGCCGTCCGGTTGTAATCGTTATGGGAATGGTAAACAATCGGCCGCTGGGCCTGAGCCGCGACGCACAAGACCAGTGTAATTGTGATTATAAATAATTTACGCATATCGCAATATTTTGATTTTTCTATTTATGCCAAACCGCCTCTTTCGGAATCCTCCCGAATTTATCTCCGCCCTGCGGCTTCCAGGCCCAGAACAGGGACTGTCCCTCATAATCCTCCAAATACGTAAGCCGGAACGGATGCATGCCTTTCATTAGCGGGATACGTCCTGTGGCTGTGTAGGCGGCATGAGAGCCATCATTATCCACCACGGCCCTGCCATCAATCTCAAGAAGGGCACCGTCGTCGCTGCTCACGGCGAATTCCCAGATCCCGTCGGAAGGAATATCAAGATAGCCCGTGAATATGTAACCGAAATGATCCTCGTCAGGAGCCTGCCGGATCGAAGGCGAAGACATGACTCCGGAGGAGATCGGTTTACTCGCCCTCACGTCGCTTGTGCGGGAGAAAAGTCCGGTGTGGTAGGTGTAACGGCAACCTTCCTTGAGCCCTGAAACCTTGGCCGCAGGGACTTTAATCGCAGGGACAGCACGGGCCCTCATCAATTCACTGTTCCTTAGCCCATCCTTGAACGCTACAGCGGAAATCACGACTTCATCACTGATATTGAACGGCTTCCCAAAGACAGGAGACTTCTCGTCAGGGTCGCTTCCGTCAAGTGTATAATGAATCTGGGCCCCTTGGGTACGGCAACCAAGGAACACCTCAAACTCTCCCTCGTAGTAGATAGGGTCTCCTGCCAGATAAGGAGTCGAGACCTGGTCACCGGATGTCAGCGAATAAGGAGCCTTAAGACCATCCCGGTCACTGACCGGATCCTTTGAGAGAGTGAAGGCGAGTTCCCCGCCCTCTTTAAGCTGCTCAAAGGTGACGAACAAAGCGTCAACAGGCTGGCCATTCAGGGTAACTGACTTGATGTAAGGATATTCCGGATGATCAGCAGTGATCACCAGCTCCTTCTCGAAACCAACCTGAAGAATGGCTTTCTTGAACAAAGGAGCAGATAGGACGTATTCACCCATACCAGGACAGATCGGATATATTCCCAAGGCGGAAAGGACATACCAAGCGCTCATCTGGCCACAGTCCTCATTGCCGCTGATCCCTTCCGGCGTCGGGGAATACATTTCCTCGAGCATCTGTCTGACAAGTCTCTGCGACTTGCAAGGCTGGCCAAGGAAGTTGAAGAGATAAGTCATGTTATGGCTCGGCTCATTTCCATGGGCATATTGTCCGACAAGACCCGTCATGTCGCTTATCTTGACAGAAGGATCCCTCTCGTCATACGAGAACAAAGAGTCCAAGGCAGCCGTCATAGCATCCTTTCCTCCCATGAGAGCCGTAAGCCCAAGGAAGTCATGAGGAGCGAAGAAGCGATATTGCCAAGGAATACCCTCCACATAATCCCTGGAACTGCCGATTGGATTGAAAGAAGGCATCCAGTCCCCTTCCGAAGTCTTGCCGCGCATGAAACCAGTCGAGGAATCGAAAATGTTCATGTAGCGCTTCGACCTGGCGAAATACTTGTCTGCCAGGTCCTTCTGGCCAAGTTCCTCGGCCATCCTGCCTATGCACCAGTCGTCGTAAGCGAATTCCAAAGTCTTGGAGACGGAGCCTCCATCAACATTGGCCGGGACATAGCCGAAGGTGTTGTAGGCCTGAGAACTCTCATCCGTGTCAGAAGTGACGATCATAGCCTTCAACGGCTCCTCGAAATCGAAAGAATGAAGGTTCAGCCATGCGTCAGCGATCACAGAGACCGCATGATAGCCGATCATGCAATCAGTCTCCGAACTGGCCAGGGGCCACTTCGGGAGCCTGCCACCTTTCTCTGCCATGTCCATAAGACTGAACACCATGTCATTGACAAGAGGCTCGTTGATGATCGTCATCAGAGGATTCCAACTGCGGAATGTGTCCCAAAGGGAGAGAGTCGAATAGAAGGCCTTTCCTTCGGGAACTTTGGCAATCTCCTGACGGAAATCACGGTAACGTCCATCAACGTCGTCACCCCTGTTAGGGACCACCATGCAATGGTAAAGGGCTGAATAGAAATTAGCGGTCGCATCCTTGCTACCACCCTCCACTTTAATCGCACCCAAAGCTTCCGACCAACTCTTGGACGTCTCGGAACATATTGAATCAAAATCCTTTCCGCCGACTTCTGCTTCCAGGTTCCCTTTGGCTCCAGCAGCGTCAACCTGGGAAAGTCCAACGAAAACAGAGACCTGAGAGACAGACTCGGGGAAGGTCAACAGAATCCTGTCACCCTCAAGAGGATTTGCCGAGGAGAACGGCTCGGAAAACCTGGCATAGAAGAAGATGTGCCTGTCCGGAGCCCAGCCGCTGACATGGCGGCCACCCAGCAGGACGGTGTTTCCTTCTGGCTGGAGGAATATTCCGTCAGGACGAACCTCTCCGATGTTGTAAGCGCCGTCAACAAGGATGTGACGCTCACCTTCTCCGCTAAAAGAGTAGCGATGGGCCCCTGTCCGAGTTGTGGCGGTCAATTCCGCGGTGACCCCGGCATCAGGAAACGCGACTTTATAATAGCCCGGGGAAGCCATCTCATCATCATGGGAGAACGGGAGACACTCCGGAATATCTTTCCCCACGAACGGGAGGAAAAGGAAATCTCCAAGATCGGCACAACCGGTCCCGCTCAAGTGAGTGTGCGAGAACCCGAGAATGGTCGAATCGCTGGAATGGTAGCCTGAACTGCCATCCCAAGTCTTGTTTCTGGTGTCAGGGCTGAGCTGGACCATGCCAAAAGGCGCTGTCGCTCCTGGATAGGTGTGACCATGGAAACCTGTTCCGACAAAAGGATCCGCAAAAGAGACTGCGTCCTGGGTCTTGGGATTCACGCAAGAAACTCCCAGAAGGGAGATCGCTAATACCGTGATAAACTTATTGATTGGTGCCAAATCTCTTAATGATATTTCAGTGTTACTAATAGAAAACAAAAATAACAAAACCAACGCTGTCGGGAGTGACAATATTGCGCTGAGATACACCTCTTTTCACGAAAAGCAGCGAGGCTAATCCTTGCTGCTTTCATTTTTTTTCTTCAACGCCGCTTCAGATTTTTTCAATGCGGTAGCGTCCTGTCGAGCCTTTTTCTTCTCGTATCTTTTCTTGTAACGTTCCAAGAGCCTTTGCTCACGGGCATCCCGTTTTTCCTTGGCTTTCAACATCTTCTTCAACTCCTTCTCTCGCCGGACGGCAGCCTTCTGTGCTTTACGCTCAGCTCTTTCCGCGTCTTTCGCATCCAAAGCAGCCCACTTTGCTTCTTTCTTCGCGGCTCGTGCCGCCCTTAAAGTGTCTCGTTGGGCCGCCCGGGCATCACGTTCCGCCTTTTTAAGCGCCTTCTCAGCCTCTTCAGGATCAAAGGCCAGAGCCTTTCTCAGAGAATCCATCCTGGCTGTCTTGATGGAGTCCGCCAACGCTTTGGCAGCGGCAAGAGAATCCGGCACGGCTAGAGAATCCGGCATGGCTAGAGAATCCGGCATGGCCAAAGAATCTGGTGCGGCCAACGAATCCGGCATAGCAGCAGGATCAGGCATGCCAAGTGAGTCGGGCATGGCAGGAGTATCAGGAACGCCCAGAGAATCAGGCATGGCAGAAGGCGCCTGTGCCGCCAAAGAATCCGGCAAGGCGGCTTGGGCAGCGGCGGCCAAGCTGTCCGCCTTAGCCTTTCTCATCCGCTCAGCCATCTCCTGCTCGGCCCTCCTAACTTGTTTAAGAGAGTCCGCACTAGCCAACATCTTGTTTATGTGGGCAATATGGCCGGGGAAATAGATTTCTGTCTGTACGAATTTGGCTCTAGGGACATTCTCAAACCTGGTCCTCTCGGACTTTCGCGGAGTGAAGGCAACCACGTCAGCCGGGCCTTTAGGACGCCTTTCCGGCTTCCACTCAAACCCTTTCAACACTCTCTCATCGCCTCGAAGCTGGACGGCTGGGTAAGCGTCGCTTTTTACCTCCTCGAAATAATTCAAATCATTGATATTACCATTCGTGAAGGTGGCCGTGAGCATCTTGGCCTCGAACTTGTTGACCGTGGCGAAAGCCCCCTTCTCCTCGACAAAGAACAGACCGGAAGCGCCACCCATGGAATCAAATCTCTTCAAGACACCGGTGGAGTCGAAATATGCCATCATCTCAGTCCCCTTGATCTGGTCATAACAGAGGGTGTCCTCCTGGATGACAATGAAAGCGTTCGACATCAGGCTCGCTTTGTCCAGAGCCTGGTTCTTCAACACTACGGTTATGCTGTCGGCAGAGTACTGACGACGGATCTCATTCCACACCATGGGGGAACGATACAGGCGCACAAGCGAGTCGAGGTCCGTGTAGACAAGTGAGTCGCAGACCACCTGCATGTCCCTGCGGAACACCTTGACATTCCTCAAAGCTGACAGAAAACCGACTTTGGAGGAGTCAGGAATCTGTGGAAGTGCCAATGAATCAGCAGGTGCCGAAAGCGAGTCTGGAACCGACAGCGAGTCAGGTACCTGCATAAGAGGCCGGGAGACATCTCTGGGCCCTCCTTTTTTCCTTGAGGCGGCAAAATTGGGATCTTCTTCCTCGAGTTTTTTCCTGGCTGCCTCGGCCGCGGCTTTAGCCTCTTGATAGGCTTTCCGGCGATACTCAGTCACAGGGTCGACACTGACATCCTTGAGCCTGTCCTCAGACTTCTTTACTTCATCTTCAGGGACATCACACCTGAGCAAGGTGTGATAGACCAGCTCATCTCCCCTGAAATAGACTGTATCCTTGGATTTATCCTGTTCAAAAACAGCTATCACCGAGGGGTCCCGAAGCATTCTTATCCTCTCCAGGGAATCAATGTATTCCATGTACCCGGCAACGGCGGTGACATTCCGCGTCGTGTCCAGCAACTCGGCGTTACCGAACATCTCAGCATTGTTCAACGCCCGGTTGTAGACAAGGGTATCCGACCAGGCTTCCTGGTTTTTTGTCAGCACATGGACATTCCTGGTGAATGTATACTCATCAATCACACGGTCGTACACTCCGGCATTCGAGGACAACATGTTCTCGCCTCGCCAGGCATGGGTACCTGACCCGAAAACCGCGACCGAAGTCTCGGCGTTGTAATCGAGGGCATCTGTCTTGATGAACACCGAATCGGTGTACATGTTGACATTACGGTTGAACCGGAACAAATTGATCTTGGAATCGTAACGCCCTACATCGCTCTCGATGATCTGACCGTCCTGGTCCCGGAACGACCCGCCGTCCCGGAAAATCGCGACGCTGTCCTTGGTGTTATAGTCAAGGTTCCTGGTCCTGAGAGTGTTTTTCTTCTTGTCCTGAAGCTGGACGAGAGTTCCCCTGAACTCCGCAAGACTGCTACCGATGTAGTAGTCAAGGTAATCGCTAGAAAGGACCGTCTGGTTCTGGATGATGCGAACATGGCCGATGGCCTGGATGATCTTCTCATCCACATTCCACAAGGCGGTGTCGCAGATGAGTTTCGTGGAGTTATGCTCGAAACGGGCATTGCCCAGAGCCTTGCGGAAAGTGTGACCTCCGACATCCTCCAATTGAAGCTTGTCACACCCGAGAAGGCGCACAAGACTGTCTTTCGGCTCGTTTCCCTGTGCATTGGCCAGGAGTGGGAGCAGGAAGACGATGAAGGAATATATCAGGCCACGGAAGCGCATTACTCCTCGTTGAACTTCGACGTCCAGACTGAACGGTGGAAGTCACAGTCTTTGAACATGGGATCGATAAGAATCTTGGTCTCGGAGATCTTCTTCTCCATGAAAGCGTCAAGCGCCGCTTGCTGTTTTTCCCTTTTCACTTCCATCTGAAGCTGGGAAAAATCATTCTCAAAAGACGCTGTGTGGGCGGGAATAATCTTGTCCACCTTGATGATCTTGTAATTCGTCTTACCCACGACAAAGTCCTTGAGCCTGTCCGGACGGCCGTCATTGTCGGTCGATTCGACAGGTTGGGAAATCTCCCCTTCCTTCAAGCCGCTGATCGCTTTGTAGTCCTCCGGCTTCAACTGGTCGATCTCGAAATAAGATGATCCGGTGTTAGGATCAGACATCTGGCCTCCATTAGTCCTTGTAGGAGCGTCCTGGGAGTAAAAACTGGCAGCCATCTGGAAAGTGACGGCGCCATTGATTATCTCGGTCCTGAGGCTGTCGAGAGTCTTGAATGCTTTCTCCCGGTCCTCAGAAGTGTACTGGGGCTTGAGGAGGATGTGGCGGGCATTGAACATGTCCCCATTCTTTTCCAGGACCTCGATGATGTGAAATCCGTCAGGGGTCTCGACTATCTGCGAGATGACGCCTGGTTTCAAAGACATCGCCGCATCAGAAAATGCAGGCCAATAAATTGATTTTGAAGCCATTCCTAGCTCACCGCCCCTACGGGAACTGACAGGATCTTCAGAGTACATACGGGCGAGAGTCGCAAACTTCTCTCCATTGATGATTCTCTCCCGCAAGTCCAGAAGTTTCTCCCTCACAGCAAGATTAGCAGCCTCCTGATCGGGGTACAGACAGATCTGGCTAAGCTGATACTTTATCGGCACAACCGGGAGATTCTTGGCATCGACGGTGTCCATGTATTCCTTGACATCGTAGGGAGTCATGTCCGGAACCTCCTTGGCGATCTTCATCTGTTCAGTCTGAGTCAGGCTCATGTCCTCAAACTTCTGGCGCAGGTCCTGGCGAAGACGATAAAGAGGCTTGCCAAAATATTCCTCCAGCTGCTCCTGACCTCCAAGGTAAGTGAGATAAGCGTCTATCCTTTCATTGAGCTGTGCCTCGACATTTTCCTGATCGACAGTAAGCGAGTCGATGCGGGCCTGCATAAGCAAGAGCTTGGACTCAAGGATGTTCTCCAGGAACTCACAACGGACATTTCTGTCCGAGCTCAATCCCTGGGCTCCCCTCTCTTTCACCATGGCCTCAATGTCAGAGATAAGGACCACCTCATTGCCTACGACAGCGACCGACTTGTCGATATACTTGTATTTCTGGGCATGGGCAGCCACACACGTGGCGAAGGCAGCTACCAGAATCAATATTGATTTTTTTGTCATTTCGTAGAGTATATTTCAAATTTCTCTTTGGCCTTGGCGTCTTCTATCAAGTCTTGTTCCAAAGTGGTGAGGAGCCGGTGCTTTCTTCCGCTGATTATGATGTCTTTGATCCTTTCCTGGCAAAACTCGACAGGAGGAATCTCTCCGGCTTTGATCATGTCCGCGACAAAAGCGACCCGGAGGGTTCCGTTGCCGTCAGGAATCTCGATCAGACTCCCACTCTTCTTCGAGAGCATGGTCACATAATCCACTCCGAACTCTCCGGCAAGAGTCACCGCATCAATCCAAGTCTCGGAACAGTCAACGTAACGCTGGGCTGAGTTAGAAGCCAGACTGTCTGCCGCAAGGACATCATCCACCTTGTCAGAAGACATCAATTTCTTAATTCTCTGGAGGTTCGGCGAGTCTTCTGAGATGCTCATAAAGCGGGCTTTGAGAATTGGCCTCTCAAGTTTGAAGTTGTCTTTATGGGACTCGAAATATTCATCGACTTCTTTCTGGGAGACCATGGTGTCCAGACGCTCAGAGACATAGCGCTGTTCAAAGCGGTACCTTAGGAGTGACTGCCTATAGGCCTCCAGTTCCTTGGAGACATCTTTCTCCTCCTTGCTGAGTTTCTGCTCAGCTATGTCCTGGAAAGCCTTGTCGGTGGCCCAGGAATTAATGTAGATATTAGCGAGATTCACGCTGTCCTCGGGACTGACACCATTGGGGATAATATTTTCAAGCTCAGAAAGATAGAGCTTGTGATCCCCGAGCTTGGCGACCACCTCCCCGTCATGGATCAAAGACTGGAAAGCCTTGCAAGACGGGAGCATAGCCACCAGAATGGCGGCCAGTATGGAGAACTTCCTGGACATCAATTATCTGGAATAGTTCGGGGCCTCCTTGGTGATGGTCACGTCGTGAGGATGGCTCTCAAGGAAACCGGCGTTGGTGATGCGGACGAATTTCGCGTTCCTGAGCTCCTCGATGGTGTGGGCGCCGCAATAGCCCATTCCAGCCCTCAGGCCACCCACGAGCTGGTAGACCACCTCGGAGACAGTGCCCTTGTAAGGCACCTGGGCGACGATTCCTTCGGGAACGAGCTTCTTGATGTCGGCCTCCATGTCCTGGAAATACCTGTCCTTGGAACCCTGCTCCATGGCCTCCAGGGAACCCATACCCCTGTAGGATTTGAAGCGGCGGCCATTCATGATGATGGTCTCACCCGGGGACTCCTCGGTTCCGGCCAGCAGGGATCCGGCCATGATGGTGCCGGCGCCGGCAGCGAGAGCCTTGACGATATCTCCGGAATATCTGATACCTCCGTCAGCGATCACAGGGATACCCGTGCCCTTCAGGGCCTCGCAGGCCTCCATGACGGCTGTAAGCTGAGGCACACCAATACCGGCGATTATCCTGGTGGTGCAGATGGATCCGGGACCGATTCCGACCTTCACGGCCTTGACTCCGGCGTCAGCCAGGGCCTTGGCACCTTCGGCAGTGGCGACATTTCCAGCCACTATCTGAGCCTCAGGGAAGGCGTCGCAAGCCTTCTTGACCATCTGGATCACACCTTCGGAATGGCCGTGGGCGGTGTCGAGGACGACGGCGTCCGCTCCGGCGTCGAGAAGGAGTCCGATCCTCTCCACGGTGTCGGACTTGATTCCGGCAGCGGCGGCGACCATCAGACGTCCCTTGCTGTCCTTGGAAGCGATGGGGTTGTCCTTGATCTTCATGAGATCCTTGTAGGTGATAAGGCCGACAAGTTTGCCGTCAGCGTCCACGACAGGGAGTTTCTCGACTTTGCTCCTCTGGAGGATCTTGGTGGCGTCAGCGAGGTTGATGCCCTTGGGAGCGGTCACGATGTTCTCGCTGGTCATCACCTGGTTGATAGGCTGAGCCATATCCTCCTGGAACCTCAGGTCCCTGTTCGTGACGATTCCGATCAAGAAGCCATTGACGTCGACAACAGGGATTCCTCCGATGTGGTGCTTGCTCATCATCGCAAGCGCTTCACCCACAGTGGCTTCCGGGCGAATCGTAACGGGGTCGTAGATCATCCCGTTCTCAGCCCTTTTTACGCGGCGGACCTGCTCGCACTGTTTCTCGATCGGCATGTTCTTGTGGATCACACCGATTCCTCCGGCCCTTGCCATAGCTATAGCGAGAGCCGCTTCAGTCACTGTGTCCATGGCGGCGGACACGATAGGAGTGTGGAGCTTGATGTCGGTCGTGAAATTGGAGGTCACGACAACATCGCGGGGTAATACATCGGAATGTGCCGGCACAAGCAGCACGTCATCGAAGGTGAGGCCCTCGGAAATCTCTCTGTTTACGAACTTCGCCATTGTGATCAGTTTAATTAGGCAAAGTTACGAATAATTCGCCAAAAATCCAATTTAACGGCAGGCGGCAAGGCTTGACTTCCTCAACGGCATAGAGGACTCAGATCCCTTGTAATTCAGATCCGATCATCCTTATCGTATCATATATCTCACGAAGCCGTTTTTCAGACGGCTTCTTAGTGCCACTGACATATTGAGCAAACAGACTCTGGGAAATGCCCATACGCCTGGCCACGGCAGAGACGTTCAATTCGGGATGCGCAATGAATAAAGACCGCAATCCCGTTCGTGACTTCGGGTGGAGAAAGGCATCGAACAGCAGATCCTCATCAAGTTCTGGCCAGCTTATTCCATAATCATCAATTATGAAATCCGCCCTTTGCTCTTTGGACGCATGAAGAAGCCTGGGATAATCCGAAAACATTTCCGAGGCTTCCACCCCATCATCTCTTCTTATCCACACCGCATCATCAGTCAGCCATATTTTCTCAATCTTCATTTACCTTGTCTCCATTATTGAAATATCTGTTCCAATGCTCAGCGATAACCTCCTGATTCTCTTCTATAACCGATTCAACAAGCTTAAGTTCAGCAGGTTTCAGCCCATGATTCTCGACCAGCCGGACAGGAGCAATCGTAAATTTAGCTCGCACCTTCCCTTTTATCACATGAATATGAATAGGGGTATGGTCATTAGAGTAAAACCTGAAAATAAAACCAAATACGATAAATACTGTAGGCATAATTAGAAGTTTTTCATTTCCTCAAATATAGGTAATAATTTAATTACCTCAAAAAAAAATTCGCCGGAAAGCCAAACAGCCCTCCGGCGAATAATGACATGACGGGATCCCCCGTCATCCTGGAGCCTGCCCTGAGTTTGTCGAAGGGCGGAGCGAAGGATCTAGTTCTTCACGAAGAGATCCGAGGCAATGACGGTGGGACTGAAGATATGGGTGTCGTTCCTCCAGATATAGTTGTAGGAACCGGAATCGGTATCCCTGTATCCGGAAACAAAGGTATCGCCATCAGGGGTCACGAAGAAAGAATAGAGGTATGCATTAGGTGCGAACATCAACTCATACAGCAACTCCCCATTCTTATGCACCTCGAACCGGCTCGTTATATTATTGTTTTCAATATCATTATTCACAACAGCGTAAACATCATTCCCGGCTATGCCTATCTCACAAGGAATCCCACCTCTTCTGCACAAATGCTCGCAAAGCTGGTACTGTCTCTTCCCGTTCTTATAAGCGGCGAGTATGTCTTTGCCTGAAGAGGAACCTTCCCAGACAAGGCACCAGACATCATTCCCGGAGGCCGCCACGGCATGGCAGTACATGTCCCTGGAGCCATCTCCGAAAGTGGTTTGTGTGACCTTACCATCAACCGAGAGAGTCCACAAAGTAGCGACATCGACATTATATTCGTCAGTGAAATAACCCACGGCATAAAAGTTCCCCTTGGAATCAGCGAACACATCATATACTTCATAATTATAGCTCTCATCCGCCTTATAGAGAGAGAATTCCTTCTCCTCACCGTCCTCGGAGACCCTCAGGACGGAAAGACTCTTCCGGTAGTCCCGCTCGATCTCAATGAAGAAATATCCTCCGCCAGCGGCCGACTTCCTTCCGTCATACAAGCCGTCAGCACTGATAGCATGTATGTCCATTCCGTTCTTGTTAATCAAGAACTTACCATAAATATTATCGACATGGACATAGTACATATTCCCTTCAGGATCCACTCCCGGAGTATAACGGATAGGGATTCCCAAAGGCTCTCCGCCGTACATCAGATAGTTATTCTGAGTCCAATACAATCCCCCGAGCGCAGAGGATGTCACGATCACTTTACAGGAAGCTTCAAAACCTCCTTCCATGCTCTTGGCGGTAATCGTCGTTTCGCCCTGGGACAAGCCGTTCACAATGCCGTCGGCGTTGACTGTGGCGACGGAAGGGTCTGAACTTGAGAATGTCACGACTTTATTGTCGGCATAGTCAGGAGTGAAAATCAATTCGAGCTTTTTGGGATTCCCGATCTCTACCCCAAATCTGTCTGAGGCGAATTCGATTCCCCTGAGAGTAGGATCCTGAGTCACCGTCAAGTCGCAGGAAGCCTCGATCTCTGTGCCTTCCACACTGGCGAATATTCTCGATTTGCCTTCCTTCAATGCAGTGACAATTCCTCCCTCGACGGTTGCGACTTCCGGATTCGTGCTTCTCCATGACACGGGTTTGGCCTCAGCGCCCTCTGGAAGGAACTTGACGGTCAGTTCAAACGTCTCACCTTCTTTGACTTGCTTGGTCGCAGGTTCCACCGCTATGCTATCCAGCGTTACTTCCTTTGCCGTCACAGTGACTGAACAGGTAGCTGTCTTATCTCCGGCCTTGGCAGTGATTGTAGCCGAGCCGGCAGCGACAGCAGTCACATTACCGCTCTCATCAACCGTAGCGACATTGGCGTCAGAGGTTGTCCACGTCACTTTCT
>ONUG01000024.1 GCA_900320965.1 uncultured Bacteroidales bacterium
CTGAAGCGGTGGAGGACGGAGTGGCGGGGCTGCTTGGGAGTGTGGAGGACGAGGTAAACCCACTTGCCGTGGATGTCGATTCCTTCAGGCTCGTTGACAAGCTCGGTAATATTCTTTGAGACAATGATTTCCTTCTTCTCCAGGTCAACGATATGAAGGAAGTGGTCGTAGGGCGGATAACCGTCCGGAAGGAAGGCGTAGCGCCCACGGACGAAACTGCCCTGCCAGATGTTTATCCCCTTGTCCAAGCGAGTCTCGTCCAGCACATCCGCATCAGTGAGATGGACTTCCCCGGAAGCGTCCGAATCAGCCAGACGAGGAAGCCGAAACTTCTTCAAAAGCTTGTAGTCCCCGTTAATGCCCCCGTAAGTGTAGATGAACCCGTTCTTAGCGTCAAGGCACCAGTCGATGGTACCGGCGTAACCGCTCCCATCGAAATATATCCGTTGGACAACCCGGCTTCCCTCCAGGGTGATGTCAGTCACATAGCAACAGCTTGTGCCGCCGCATTCCGAAATGTAAAGCAAAGGGAACTTTGACGATTTCGAAGCCTTTTCGACACCGAAACAGGCGTTATTACAGTGCCCGGAGTTCCCTGGCATGAAGAAACTGTTGACATAAGCCTTTTTCTTCATGTCGAATATGCAGCAGAAGCCCTTGTCATGCATAACGAAGGCGTAACGGCCATGCATCGCGAAGCCTTGGGTCGAGCCCTTAACCTCGACTTCCGCTGGAGTCCAGTCAGCGAAATCGCAGACAAGCTCGCTCCTAAGGGACGGATTGAATGATTTCTGGGCAGCAACGGACACGCATAACAAGGATGCGAACACTAGGAATATAACTCTTAACGGTTTCATATTCAGTAATTTATTTATCCATATAATTCTCTCAATACGGCCAAAGACCTGACGTTGACGGCGGATTCAGTGTGGTACTCGATGTATTTGAGGATCGACTCGGCTATTGCGTTGCGGTCAACTCCCGTGAGGGGCAGGAGCAGGGACTCAGCAAAAGGTAGACGCAGAAGGGCCTCGAGTGATCGGAGGTTCTGGCCGGAAGAGACGAAGGGGGCGAGGCCGATGGCGTCGGGATCGAAACCGAGGGCCGCGCAAAGGTTCAAAAGAAACAGCAGATGGAAATTGGCGAAATCCGCTTGAAGGGCATCGAGTGTCATGATCTGGCCTTTTAGCCAATCCGCAAGCCCGTCCTCATTGGTCTGGTCTTTCACCACCCGGTAAAGAACCTCGCTCATGAAGAGGGTCATGGTGTTTTTATGAATATTCCCCCTGATCCCATTTAAAGGGGTGACACTCACAAAGTTCCGGGCGTACCAAAGGTCCGACTTTGAGTTCTCTATCACTTCGGCCTGGAGGATATTCAATGGCAGGAAAAGGGCCATCGCCGTCTTGGAACTGACCTTGACAAGGAAGCCCCTTCGGCCATATTCAGAACTCAAAGTGTGGAGCACGATCGAGTTCTCGCCGAACTTGGTGTGGTTCAAGACTATGAGCTCCGCCTTGGATTTCATGTGTTATTAAGGAAAGCGGCCATGGCGCGGAGAGCCTTGCCTCTGTGGGATATCTCGTTCTTCTGCTCTTCGGTGATGTCGGCGGCGGTGAGTCCAGGATACTCGTCGGGAATGAATATCGGGTCATACCCGAAGCCTCCCCTGCCGGATTTGGCCCGGGCTATAGTCCCGTCCATAACACCCTCAAACTGATGGACTTCCCCATCAAGAATAAGGGTGACGACAGAACGGAACCGAGCTCTCCTGGTTGTCTTTGGATCCTGAGCTTCAAGAGCTTCCAGCTCGGAAAGCACCTTGTCCATATTCTTGCCGAAATCTTTCCCCTCTCCGGCGTAGCGGGCTGTATATACCCCAGGAGCGCCCCCCAGGGCCTCGACTTCAAGGCCGGTGTCGTCAGCAAAACAGTCGCAGCCTTTCCGTTCGAAAATAAACTCGGCTTTCTGGAGAGAGTTCTCCTCAAGGGTGGTCCCGGTCTCCGGAATGTCATCCGTCAGGCCGAAGTCCATTGGGGTAAACAGCTCAAAGCCCTCCCCGAGAATCTCCGAAGCCTCGCGCAACTTGCCCCGGTTACCGGTCGCAAAAACGATTTTTCTTTTTTCCATAACTGCAAATATCCGAAAAAAGAGGGTTTATTCCTCTTAAATGGTTAAATTTGTAAGAATATAAAACAAGACCAACCATGGCAGTAGATTACGAGAAAGCAGGCGTGAGCCTGGAAGCCGGTTACGATGTCGTCCGGAGGATCAAGAAACATGTCGCCTCGACCTCGAGGCTTGGGGTTATGGGCAATATTGGAGCCTTCGGCGGGATGTTCGACCTCAGCGCCTTGAATGTCAAGGAACCCATCCTTGTGAGCGGCACAGATGGAGTCGGCACCAAGCTTAAGATAGCTTTCGCCATGGACAAGCACGACACGATCGGAATCGACGCCGTGGCAATGTGCGTCAATGATGTGCTGGCTCAAGGAGCTGAGCCTCTTGTGTTTCTGGACTATGTGGCCCAAGGAAAGACTCGTCCGGAAGTCGTGGAGGCGATTGTCGCCGGAGTCGCTGAAGGCTGCCGTCAGGCAGGCTGCGCCCTTGTGGGTGGCGAGACCGCCGAGATGCCCGGAATGTACGAGGACGGGGAATATGACATTGCCGGTTACACGACCGGAGTCGTCGAGAAGAGCAAGCTGATCGACGGTACCAAGGTTAAGGTCGGCGACGTGCTGGTCGGAATAGCCTCTACGGGAGTTCATAGCAACGGCTTCAGCCTTGTCAGGAAGATATTCTCTGACAATGAGTTGGATCTTCATAAAGCCTATCCCGAGCTCGGTACTGACGAGCCTCTGGGACTTGTGGCGCTGACCCCGACGAGAATCTATGTGAAGCAGGTTCTGGATGTCATCCGTCAATTGGATGTCCACGGAGTCGCCCACATCACCGGCGGCGGTTTCGACGAGAACATCCCGAGGATCCTTCAGGAAGGCCAGGGAATAGAGGTACACGAAGGCGCCTGGGAGATTCTTCCGATCTTCCGCTTCCTTGAGAAATACGGTAAGATTCCCCACAGGGAGATGTTCAACATCTTCAACATGGGCATCGGCATGGTTCTCGCCATGGACGCCGCCCAGGCAGGCGAGGCCATCGACATTCTCGCCCAGCACGGGGACAAGGCCTCCATTATAGGCAAAGTGACTGACAAGCCGGGGGTGGAAATTATCTAAGTTTTTGTCTGACATGAAATCAATCCTTCAAAAACTATCGCGGGTGTTGGGTCCCTCACTGCTGGGCCTGTTAGGATTTTCCAGTTGTGATCATTTTCCGCTCCTTCCAGCATCAGAATATGGCACACCCTACGGCGAGTTCAAGGTGGACATAAATGTGACAGACGAGTCCGGGAAGCCATTGAAAAACATCGCGGTCACTCCAGTTCTCCTGCATGCCCCGAATTTTGACATCAAGCGGGAAGAATTAACGACGATCAAGACAAACGAGAATGGAAAGGCATCCCAGACATACGACAACTGGTGGGTTGATGATGTCAGGATGATTTTCGAAGACGATAATGGTGTTTTCGCCAAAGACAGCGCCGACTTCAAGCCGGTCCAGACCAAACCTGGTGACAAGCATTGGTATGTGGGCGAGAAAACCGTCTCAGGATCCATGAAACTCAAGAAGGAATAATGTCGGAGATTTCCCTCAGAAGAAGACTGGCTCTGGACATAGCTGCTTCGATCCGGAAGTCCGAGACGGAGGGATATCCTCTCCGGCAGCTCTTCTGGGAGAGCACACTGCGGTGCAATCTGAAATGCCGCCACTGCGGAAGTGACTGTAAGCAAGTAGCTTCCACTCCTGATATGCCCAAAGAGGACTTTTTCAAGGTCCTTGACGGGATTGCCACGCACACGGATCCTCACAAAGTCTTTGTCATCGTCTCCGGCGGAGAGCCCACAATGCGGGCGGACCTTGAGGAGTGCGGAAAGGGAATATATTCCCGAGGATTCCCTTGGGGAATGGTCACCAATGCCTACGGCCTGACCCCCGAGCGTTATAAAAGATTGCTGGCCTCCGGGCTCCACTCCATGACAATAAGCCTTGACGGCCTTCAGGAGAACCACGATTGGCTCAGGGGGCGGGAAAACAGCTTTGAAAGGGCGTCGAATGCTATCAAGATGGTGGTCGATTCCGGAGCGATAGCCTTTGATGTCGTGACCTGCGTCAACCGCAGGAACTATTCGGAACTTCCTAAGATCAAGGAACATCTGATCAGCCTCGGTCTTAAGGATTGGAGACTTTTCTCAATATTCCCGACAGGGCGGGCGGCTCAGGATCCTGACCTTCAGTTGCCCTCTGACATGTTCCGGGGGATGTTGGACTTTATCAAGGAGACCCGTAAGGAGGGCAGAATCAAAGCCAGTTTCGGCTGCGAGGGCTTCCTGGGGCGCTATGAGGGCGATGTGCGGGATCATTTCTACACCTGCCAGGCCGGTGTCACAATCGGCTCTGTGCTGATTGACGGCTCGATCTCGGCATGCACCAGCATCCGCTCGGACTACCATCAGGGCAACATCTACAAAGACGATTTCTGGGATGTCTGGACCAACCGTTTCCAGCCCTACAGGGACCGCTCATGGATGAAGAAAGATGATTGCGGGAAGTGCAAGTGGTGGAAATGGTGCGAAGGCAACGGAATGCACCTTAGAGATTCCGAGGGCAAGCTTATGCTCTGCCACATGAAACGAATTACAGATAATTAGTTACAATACAGATGAAGAGAGCTTTAATCAGTGTTAGCGACAAGACTGGCGTGGTGGAATTCGCCCGCGAGCTTGTGTCGCTGGGGTGGGAACTTCTTTCCACCAGCGGAACCATGAGAATGTTGAAAGAGGCGGGACTGCCCGTGACGAGCGTAAGCGACGTGACCGGCTTCCCGGAAATCTGTGACGGAAGGGTAAAGACCCTCCATCCGAAGATTCACGGAGCCCTTCTGGCCAGAAGGGATATTCCCGACCACATGAGGCAGCTCGAGGAGAACGGCATCGGGACGATCGACATCGTCTGCGTCAATCTCTATCCTTTCCGTGAGACCATCGCCAAGCCTGACGTCACGATGGAAGATGCTATCGAGCACATCGACATCGGAGGTCCCTCGATGGTTCGCAGCGCGGCGAAAAACTGGGAGAGCGTCACGATCGTCGTCAACCCAGAAGACTATGCCACAGTTATTTCCGAGCTCAAGGCCGACGGTCAGACTAGCCGTGAGACCCGCCTGAAGCTCTCCGCCAAGGCCTACACCCACACAGCGGAGTACGACATGGCCATCTCCACATGGATGCGCGCCCAGGCTGGACTTCCTGAGAAGCTTTTCCTTGAATATGACATCTGCCAGCCGCTTCGGTACGGAGAGAATCCCCACCAGGAGGCGACATTCTACAAAACCGCCAAAAAGGTCCCGTATTCATTGGCAACTGCCGAACAGCTGAACGGGAAAGAGTTGTCTTACAACAATATACAAGACGCTAATGCGGCACTGAATATAGTCCGTGAGTTCACTGACAAACCCTTCGCCGTGGGTCTCAAGCACATGAACCCTTGTGGCGCCGGCGTCGGTGAGACTGTCTCCGAGGCCTGGACTAAGGCTTATGAAGGTGACAAGACCTCAATTTTCGGAGGAATCGTGGCCTTCAACCGGGAGGTCGACCTTGAGACCGCCCAGATGCTGAAGCCCATATTCCTGGAGATCGTCATGGCCCCCTCATTCGCCCCTGACGCCCTCGAGCTCCTTTGCTCCAAGAAGAACCTGAGGGTTTTGAAGGTGGACATGGAAGGCGAGGTCAAGAAGCAGATGGCTTGCGTCAGTGTCAACGGAGGTCTCCTTGTGCAGAACCAGGATCTTGACACCTGCGCCCTGTCCCTGGACCAGTGCGTCACTAAGGCCAAGCCCACAGACGCCCAGATGAAAGACCTTGAGTTCACATGGAAAATGGTCAAGCACGTGAAATCCAATGCGATAGTCGTCGGTTGCGGCGGCATGCTCCTCGGCGTCGGCGCCGGCCAGATGAACCGCGTCGGCAGCGCAAAGATAGCGCTTGAGCAAGCGGAAGAAGGTCTGGCAAGCCAGACCCATGCCACCCTCGGCACTGTAAGAGGGGGGACCGTGAGCGAAGCGAACGGTGGGGCCGAGCGCAGCGAGGCGGTCTGGCTGTCAGAGCCTTCTTCCGCCGGTAGCCTCGTTTTAGCTTCCGACGCCTTCTTCCCGTTCGACGACTGCGTCACCCTGGCGGCCCAGTACGGCGTCAAAGCAATAGTCCAGCCCGGAGGCTCAATCCGCGACGAGGACTCGATCAAGAAATGCGACGAACTCGGCATCGCCATGCTCTTCACCGGCGAACGCCACTTCAAACACTAATAGACCATGGGAGTATTCAATTTGAAACCCAGCCAGAAACAGGATGGGAAGACCATCAACCTGGAAGATTTCCTTAGCAAGAGCGTCCTCGTGGTAGGAGGAGGCGGAAGGGAACACGCCATCGTCGACGCCCTTTCCCGCTCCAGGCATGTCAGGAAGATCTACTGCGCCCCAGGCAACGCGGGAATAGCCGCCCAGGCCGAATGTGTGCCGATTAAAGACACTGAGATAGAGAAACTTCTGGAATTCGTCAAAGAAAAAGGCGTGGACCTTACAGTTGTCGGACCGGAAGCCTCCCTCTCGGCGGGAATCGTAGACGCTTTCGCCGCTGATGGCCAGGCTATATTCGGACCCACTAAAGCCGCCGCAACAATCGAGTCCAGTAAGGACTTCGCCAAGCAGCTGATGGAGAAATACAATGTCCCTACGGCGGCTTACAAGACTTTCCAGGACTATGATGAGGCGCTTAGATATGTCCAAAGCCAGATGATGCCTATCGTCCTGAAGTACGATGGACTTGCCGCTGGGAAGGGTGTTGTCATAGCGGAATCAATGACTGAGGCGGAAGCGGCTCTGAAAGACATGCTTCTGGACGATAAGTTCGGCCATGGGAAAGTCGTGGTCGAGGAATTCATGACCGGACCGGAGTTCTCCTTCCTGTGCTTTGTCTGCGGAGAGGAAGTCTTCCCGATGGTTCTCTCACAAGACCACAAGAGGGCTTTCGACGGCGACAAGGGACCCAACACAGGTGGTATGGGAGCATATTCCCCGCTTCCTTTCATCACCGATGAGGATTATGAATATGCCCTCGAGAAGATCATGAAGCCAGTCGCCGCAGGCATGGTGGCGGAAGGCTGCCCGTTCAAGGGTGTCCTTTACGGAGGCCTCATGAAGACCCCCACAGGGATCAAGGTCGTGGAGTTCAACTGCCGGTTCGGCGACCCTGAGACGGAGGTCGTGCTGCCCCGCCTTAAGACGGACATTTACGAAGTGTTCAGTGCTATTGCTCAGGGAGGAACTTCTGTGGAAACACTTGAGGGAACGGCAGATAAAGAGGGGAAAATTGTTCCCGCTTCAGAGCTAATGCCGGAACTCGAGTGGTCCGATGAGGCGACTCTCGGTTTCGTGATGGCCTCCAAGGGCTATCCCGGCTCTTACGAGAAAGGCTTCGAGATCACCGGCCTCGACGACGCCCTCGCCGACCCATCCATCCGAATCTACCACATGGGTACTAAGTACGCGGATAAATTCGTAACCTCCGGCGGACGGGTGCTGATGGTCGTTGGGTCCGGAAAGGATCTGAGAGAGGCGAGGGACAAGGCGCTTGCCGCGGTCCGGAAGATCAAGTGCGAGAATCTGTTCTTCAGGACGGACATCGGGCATTGGGTGCTGTAGATTCTTCGCTTCGCTCAGAATGACAAACGAACAAAAGATACGATAGAACACAATGATTATTAGCGGAAAAGAACTGGCGGCCAAGTTGAAGGCCGAGATGGCAGAACAAGTCAAGACCTTCCCAGAAAAATACGGCCGTGTGCCTCACCTCGTGGTGATACTCGTCGGAAATGACCCCGGAAGCCAGACCTATGTCAGGAATAAGGAGAAAGCATGCGATGTGGTTGGATTCAATCATACCACTTTCAGAATGCCGGAGGAAACACCTGAAACAGAGGTGCTTGACAAGATAGCTGAACTAAATGCTGATGATAGAGTCGACGGAATCCTGGTTCAGTTGCCCCTCCCGAAGCATATTTCTGAGACGAAAGTCATAGAGGCTATCTCAAAAGAAAAAGACGTCGATGGGTTCCATCCTCTCAACACCGCCGCCCTCTGGCAAAAACGCCCCAACAACACCTGCGTCGTACCCTGCACCCCAGCCGGCATAATCAAACTGCTGGAAGCCGCTGATTATGAGATCGCAGGCAAACGGGCTGTAGTCCTTGGAAGGAGTCAGATCGTCGGTCTTCCGATCTCCAAACTTCTTCTTGACAGGAACGCCACTGTGACTATCTGCCATTCCAGGACCCCGAATCTTCCGGAGATAACACGCCAGGCTGACATTCTTGTGGCAGCTATCGGAAAGGCGAAATTCGTGACCGGAGACATGGTCAAAGAAGGCGCCGCGGTGATCGACGTGGGAATGGATCTGGATGAGAACGGCAAACTTTGCGGCGATGTGGACTTCGCTTCCGTGGAGCCAAAAGCCTCCGTCATCACCCCTGTCCCAGGAGGAGTAGGACCCATGACAATCTGCTGTCTGATGTCCAACACGATCCAGTGTTTCTTGAATAAAATGCTCTACAAAGCATAAACTCTACACTGAAGTAAAACTCTACAATAACTCTATAATACCCCCTCTAGAAAGGCCTGCAACACAGTTGTGGGCTTTTCTATTTCTCTACATCATTTTGTTTTTCCAAAACGAATCGCTATAATTACATCAACAACACTAAAACGAAATGGGCCTTTTTGACATATTCTCCAAGAAAAACACGGCGACATTGATTTCCAGCATCGACAAATTGCTGGACATCGTTGATCACTCCTTGATTGTCTTCCGGGATGGAGTTAAAGACTACCTGTACGACGACAACGCCGGATTTGATGACAACCTCTCCTCGATGGCCACCCTCGAGACGGAAGCGGGAACAATGATACGGGAAATCGAGAGGGCTCTGTACTCCAGAGGCTACCTGATCCGATCAAGAGGAGACATCATGCGCCTTCTCGAGCGACTGGATCATATTATTACAATTATAAGTGTAGACCTGGTCCAATTCGAGATCGAATCGCCAAAGGTTCCCACAGAACTTCGCAAAGAATTCGTGAAGCTCGCCGAACTAGCTTCTCTCGCGGTTGAGAGCACAATACCTGGAACAAAAGCCTATTTCACACAACCAAAGGACATAGCTGAGACGACTAGTCGAGTCTATTTCTATGAGAAAGAGGCCGTTAAGCTGTCACAGTCAATAAAACGCACAGTATTCCACAACATGACAGAAGACCTTAAGCTCAGCGAGAAATTCCACCTGAGGTATTTCGCCCTCCACATAGAGGATCTGGCGAAAGCGGCGGTAAAAGTCGCGGAGCAGCTGTCCGTCATGGCAATCAAACGATCCCTGTAACGCCATGGCCCTTCTCCTGTCAATAATCTTCTCCAGTCTTTTATTAGGATCTCTCCTGATCTTAAAGGATTTGCCTTTTGTCGAAGGAACTATCCTGGCATCTGGCGCCGGAGAAAGATGGTCTGTCAGGATTCTCACCCCGATTCTCCTGCTGGGTGGAATGATTGTACCTATTTACTTGGGCGGAAGCCCCTCTTCTGAAACTCTAGTTGAATATTCCACGTCAGGCACAGTAACTATCCTTGCCATAAGCCTTGCCACCTTCCTTGCCGTCAAGATAACTGGTCGTTTCAGCCGCTTCCCTGCGATCGCCTACGCGTTCATGGCAGCCATAGCGGGGACAACAATGGCGTCTGGAAATAGGTTAAACGCCTCACTCTGCGCTTCTTATGCCTTGTCTTGGATTGCCGCTCCGCTCCTTTGCGCCGCACTTGCGGCCGGAATCTACCGGATATACGCCATATCCACCAAAAACAGAACAATCCATCTCGCGGTGCTGGACGCCAGGCTTTTGGCAGTGTCAACCCTGCTGGCTTTCCTGCTTTTGGCCGTGACCGGGTATAATTCGTCTTTGGTGTTGGCATTCCTTCCAAGCAATTCCGGACTCCCTATCCTGGCACAGCTTGCGATAGTCGTCGGATGTGCGATGACTTCTTATCTGATCTTGAGCAAAAGAGTCAGCCAACGGAAATGGGATATAGCTGATTCAGAATTGGATATCAATTCCCAATCGGTTTTGGCCGTTCTGATGGCCATGGTTATAACCCTTGTTTTATTCTCTGGAAATATTCCTGGATTGATAGGATTGACAGCCACTCCAGTCCCTCCCGGGACGATGTTCGTGGCAGCATTGGCCGGAATCAGCGTCAGCAGGAACAGGGCTCTTGTCGAAGGGAAGGATATCACCTCTTCTGTCTTCGCTATCTTCTTTTCCCCGGCGCTCGCAATGATGGCTGCCTTCTGCATCACGAAGGTCGCGGGAGATTCGTTGACAGGTATCATATTCATTCTGACTCTGTTCCTGCTTGCCGTGACTGGATCCGCCCTACTTCGCTCAAAAGAGGACAAAGAAATCCAAAATGGAATCATGTTGTCCAGAGAAAGGCAGGCCTTCTCCACTCAGAAAACCCTTTCTGCCCTTGAAGCGAAAGCGAAAATAAACAAAAAAGACCTTCTGGATAAACTCGAGGGCAAGCGGAAAGAGTTGGTGGACTTTGCGTTAGGCATTGGCGACCAGAAAAAGTTCATGGAGAAGATCTATGACGACCTGAAAGATGTCCGCTCGATGGAGGATGGACCAGACAAGGACGCAAGGACAGATGAGCTGCTGTCGTCCCTTAGGGAAAGGATGTATTTCACCAGCGAGATCAATGACTTCTATGCCCGAAGTGAGATCCTTCACAAGGATTTCAACCGCAGGCTCGCCGAGGCTTTTCCCAACCTCACAGAGAACGAACGAAAGCTTGCCAACCTTCTCCGTCAAGGATTCTCTTCAAAATACATAGCATCGTTGATGAATATCGCTCCCAAGAGCGTTGAGATCAACCGTTACCGCCTGAGGGCTAAATTGGGCCTCCGCCGGGAAGACAACCTGATTAAATTCATAAAATCAATTTAGTATAATTTTTTATTCCAATCAATTATGCGTAAGATACCTTTTATAATCGCGTTGTTGTTGCTGGTAGCACCAGCGACCTTCGCCCAGAAGAAAGCCAAGTTCAACCAGTACGGAGTGCAGGTCAAATCGGACAGGCTTGACGTGGAGGCCCAGGACGGAATCCTCGTCCTTGAGTCCCCCACAAGCGGCTATAAGCTATGGTTTGATATCCGAGCCCAAGCCGACGGGGCTGTGTTCTTCGGGGCCCCTGACTATGCCGACAAGATCGGAAACGGAGTCCAGATCCGCCGAGCCCGTTTCGCGGTAAAAGGACAAATCGACGAGAACTGGTATGGAGAATTCGACATGGACCTTGCCAACGGATTGGCCGAACTAAAGGATGCGATTGTCCGTTATACAGGCGTTCCCAACCTGGATCTTCAGGTAGGAAACTTCAAGGAGAACTTCTCTATCCAGAGGAACACCACCTCCCGCTATCTCCAGTTTATGGAGCGCCCTATGGTCTGCTCAGCCTTGTCGCCTTCCCGTCACCTTGGTTTCAATGTCAAATACGCCAAGGATTGGCTCTGGTTCTCCGCAGGTGCCTTCTCTCAGGTCATCGCAGGACAGGAGGAATGGACCAATGTCGCCGACAACAACAAGGATTTCGGCCGTAGCTCAGGTTATTCCCTCACCACAAAGCTGGTTTTCCGTCCTCTTTACAAGATGAACAACGCCAGCCTCCACATCGGTGCCGCATATTCCTACAGGACCACTACGACCGACCTCGCGACGGGTGAATGGGGGACCTACCGCGCCAGCGCCCGTAACTCAACGAGCATCAACCGTAAAAAGTACCTCGACACCAACAACCTTCCTGGTTTCGACCACAACAACCTCTGGACTGTCGAGCTGGCTGGTCACTGGGGTGGTCTGCGTTATGAGGCCGCTTACATCGGTGACAATGTCCACTTCAAACCGGACGCCGCTGATCCTGAGACAAAGAATTTCGGAGGATGGTACGCCCAGGCTGGCTATCTCCTGTTCGGTGGAAAGCAGCGCTACGACGCCAATGGCGGCAAGTACACAAAGGTTGAGCGCGCCCACGAATGGGGTGATGTCGAGCTTTGCGCCCGTTACGAGAACTGCAACCTTAATTTCGGCAACGTTTATGGCGGAGCCGCTGAGGCCTACACTCTTGGACTCAATTATTGGGTGAATGAGAATGTCAAGATGCAGCTGAACTACCAGTTCAACAACAATGACCGTTACGCCAACGGAAAAGACAAGCTCAATGTCGGACTTGACACCGCTGGAAATCCCACAAAAGACTACACGAAAGTAGCCACTCCGACCGGAAAGGCCGGTGTCGACTACCACATGGTCGCACTTCGTTTCGAGATTGACTTCTAGTAAAACCACTTTAAGAAATTATTGATTATGAAAAAGATACTCTTAATATCAGCGGCTCTACTCGCTCTTGCGGGTTGCGTTAAAGACGAAATGTACAAGGGCCCGTCCAATATCGACAAGGTGGCATTCTCTCCGGAGGCTCCGACGTCAATCGCACCGGTCAGTGTGACGGCCACGGTGTCTGGACTTCAGGCGGTGACTTCCGCTACGCTTAACTACAACGGTAATTCTGTTCCCATGAGCGGGTCTGGCTCACAATTCACAGCCACAATCCCCGCGATGGCTGACGGTACAGAAGTCTCGTTCACTGTCACCGTTGACAACGAGGCTGGATTCAAGACCACATCTGACAAGTTCACCTACAAGGTTGGAGACCCTGCCACAGACTGGACAAAACTCAAATTCAACGAAGTCTATGGTGCTGGAGCTGACGAGGAGAAATTCTTTGAGCTTTACAACGCCAGCGACTTCCCTATCAAACTCACCGGTGTCACGATCAACAAGGACGAAGAGCTGACTTGGACTGGCATTGACGGCGAGGTTGTCCCCTCAAAGGGTTTCTTCGCCATCGTGGGAGCCAAGGGAACAACCCCGAGAGGCTTCAAGAGCGGTTTCTCCTCAAAGAAGAGCGTCCTTATCGAGCTGTTCGACCCTAAGGGCAATAAGATTGACTATTTCCAACGCGGAGAGAAGATGGACAGCGGAGAATGGGGCGCCTCCCTCTCGAACAACAAGGGTTCATGGAGCCGCATTCCTGAAGGGACCGGCAAGTGGATGCAGACGGAAAAGATCACCGTTGGCGCTGCCAATTCTACCGATGGAAAAGAAGATCCTGATGTTAAACAATAAAATACAATAACTAAATAAATTATGGCAGAACTTAAAATCGGCGAGCAGAGCAAGCCTCGCTTTGAATTTCGTAGCTTTGGACAGAATTTCTGTGAAGCCCACAAGAGAATGGCGCGTCTTTCCGTCCCTGTGCCTGAAAAGGTCTGGGAAAGGGAGAGTGACGAGATCTACATCATCTCAGCGAAGAACGACATCAACAACACCAAGATACGTAACGGTAAGATGGACATCAAGACGTATGTCCAGACTGTTGATGGGCTCGAACAGTGGAACCCGTTGATGAAAGGCGAGTTCCCTATCTCGAAAGAGGTCTTGGAAAAAGAAGTTTTCCCTGCTTTCATGGTAGAGATGCCGGCCTTGACAAAAGACACTTACACTTATGATGAATTCATAGCCATGGTCAAGGCCTGCCCTGATCTGGCCGCCGTCAGAGTCCACAAACAGCGCTTCGGCTATATGGTCAATGACACCATCTGCGAAGTAGGTAACGTGCTGATCAACGGCGCGAAAGTTGTCACGATCAACTCAGAATCGACTGAGATTGAGGACATCAAGAAGACTATCGCGGACTGTGGTCTGGAAGGGGTTGAGAATATCAACTACCTTCAGGCAATCAAACGAGTCATTGGCATGATTGATAAACCTTTAGCGAACGAATAAGATATGGGACAGGAAATAGAGAAAAAATTCTTGGTCAAAGGTGATTTCAAGAATGAGGCTTTCAAAGCGACACGTATTACCCAGGGTTACCTCAGCAGTGTTCCCGAGAGGACAGTCCGAGTCAGGGTCAAAGGAGAAAAAGGTTTCATCACCGTCAAAGGGATAGGCAACTCTTCTGGAGCGTCCCGCTTCGAATGGGAGAAAGAGATCCCTGTCGATGAAGTCAAATCCCTTTTGGAACTCGCTGAGCCTGGAGTGATTGACAAGACTCGTTACCTTGTCAAGAACACCGACGGAAAGCACACTTGGGAAGTCGATGAGTTCTACGGTGACAATGAGGGACTGACAGTCGCTGAAGTGGAGCTCGAAAACGAGAATGACACCTTCGACAAGCCCGCATGGCTTGGCGAGGAGGTCACTGGTGATCCCAAGTATTACAACTCAATGTTGATGAAGAATCCTTACAAGAACTGGAAGTGATCATGGCTACAGATATCGGGACAAAGGCGGCGGTCACATTCGATCCGCTGGACATGAATAACTACAAGATCGAGAAGCTGCCACAGATGCGGAAATCCAAATTCGAGATTTGGATGGCCAGGCTTGGCGGGCCTTTGGCAATCGTCGCCTTTGTCTGGATATGCTGGTTCTGCCATATCGGCTTTATCGACAACCTCGACTCATCCGGCCTGGCCGCTACAGCCCAGAAACGGCTGGCGGCCATCGGACTGGATGAATTCATACGCGCCAACTACGCTATGTTGGCGATATTCGTGGCGAGCCTGATCCTCTGGATGACAGAAGCTCTGCCTAATTACTTGACCTCACTAATCTTGATCCTTGGTGTCGTCCTATTCAATGTCACGACTCAAAAAGAGGCTCTCGCCCAGCTTGGTCACCCGGTGATGTGGCTGAATATTCTTAGCTTCGTCCTCGCGTCAATGCTGGTAAAAACGCAGTTCGCCAAAAGACTTGCCTTGGCTTTCGTGATCAAATTCGGGAAGAGCGCCAAAGGAGTTCTCTGGAGTTTCCTGGTGATTAACCTTGTCCTGTCCGCTTTCATATCAGCGACAACGGTAAAGGCCACCATAATGCTCCCCATTTTCATGGTTATCTGCGCGATCTACGGAGCTTCCGACGGACACCGGAACAATTTCGGACGTAACCTTGTCATACAGAACTTGTTCCAAGTCAACATCGGAGCGAATGCCTTCTACACCGGATCTGGAGCGCACCTGCTTGCCATCTCGCTGATCGCAGGATTCCTCGGATCGTGTGACTTCGGCTACGCTGACTGGCTCATCGCAGTCGGTCCTATGAGCGTGATCATCCTGATTGTCGGCCTGTTAGTGGGAATGTACGTGTTCTTCCCCATGAAAAAGGAAGAACAGAAACCCCAGATAGAAGGAGGTATCGACAGGCTCAAGGTTGAGCTTGACTCGATGGGCAAGATGAGCGCCCAGGAATGGAGGGCGGTGAGCATATTCCTAGTCGTCCTTTTCCTCTGGGTCACCAAGGGAACCTTCCACAATATTGATGAGACAATTGTCGCCTTGATCGGTGCTGTCCTGGCTTTGCTTCCGGGAATAGGTGTCGTGAAATGGAACGACGTGGACATCCCCTGGCATCTCATGCTGTTCTCGGCAGGAGCATACGTCCTTGGAAGCGGCCTCAACGCGACAGATCTTCCCAACACGATGGTGAACGCCGCGTTCGACTCGATGGGCATCACTTCCGGCACTCCTTTCTGGGTGCTGTACGTGATCCTGACTTTCCTGATGATGTATTCAGGACTGGTCTTCCAGAGCAAGACAATACGCACAATGGTGTTTGTGCCAATAGCTCTCGGCGTAGAACAGAGATTCGGATTCATGCCTATGAGCCTGGCGCTTCCGGTCTCAATGCTTATCGAGCACTGCTATGTGCTTCCTTTCAACAGCAAGCCGGCGGCCCTGCTCTACAACACAAATCAATACAGCCAGACTGACGCGTTCAAGTTCGGCATCACGATGATGACTTTCTCTTGGTTTTTGATCCTCATCTTCGGACAGACCCTCCTCAAATGGCTCGGTATCACTCCTGGACTTTTTTAAATTGATATGCTTATGAATATTGCCTGGAATTTTATACTTAATTTGTTTATTGCCGGAATGCTCGGCGGCCTGATCGGTTTGGAACGAGAGCTTCGGGCAAAAGAGGCCGGAGTGCGTACTCATTTTATCGTGGCGCTCGGCAGCGCGCTGTTCATGATTATCTCCCAATATGCCTTCTCGGGACAGTATGACCACTCTAGGGTCGCGGCGCAAGTCGTGTCCGGAATCGGTTTCATCGGAGCGGGTGTTATCATATTCCAAAGAAATGTGATAAGGGGTGTCACCACAGCCGCGGGTCTTTGGGTCGCCGCCGCGATAGGTCTTGCTTGTGGTGGCGGGATGTATGACATCGCCATCGCGGCCACGTTGATGACAATCTTGTGCATGGAGACAATGCGTATAATCACCAAGAAGATAGGTGAGAAGATATTCTCCGTCTCAGTGACCGGAGCTGATCCGGAAGTTCTTGTCTCACTGGCAGAAACGTTCAAGAATTCAGGTGTGGATGTCGAGACAATGTCAATCGCCGACGGCAAGGGTGTGTACCAGATACGTTCCCACCAAAGGAACTACCTGGCACTTGTCAAAAAGATCCTTTCTTTGACAAAAGATCTCAAAGTTGAGATTGTTTGAAATTATCCATGAAAAAACTATTTTTGTGGAAATACTTAACAAATCCAGTCTTATGAGAAAATCTGTCTGCTTGGGAATCTTTTTGTCCATTGCCGTGCTGTTCTCCGGATCGGTTTCAGCCCAGGACAAAACCGTAAAGAAAATCATCGAGATCGGCCAGACCGACAACCGGGTAATGGTTCACGAGAACCATCTCGCAAACTACATCGGTGGTCGACCTGTCGGTTCCTCCGCCCTTACTCATGCCGAGGCCTGGGTCAAGGAAATGTTCGAGTCGTGGGGGCTAGAAGTCATGGTACAGGAGGCCGGAGAGATCAATGTCGGCTTCGATCGCGGACCATGGTTCGGCCGCATGCTCAGCGAGGACGGAATGGCTCTCCATTTCGGAACCCCCTCATACACAGCGCCAACCAAAGGAAAACAGACAGGTAATGTCTTGATGGAGCCCCACTCAAGACGAGAATTCGAAAAGATGAAAGGTGCTCTCAAGGGTGCCTGGGTTCTTCTTGACGCGGAATCCAACGGAATGGCTATCGACTGGTCCGACAAGGCCAATGAGGCCAGGGCTGAGGTTATCAAGAAGAACGAGGAGATCGACCGTCAGAACGCCGAGATCCGCATGTACAACTACACCCACAGGGACTCTCCCAAGGAGATGATTCCCTACGAGAAGACCGTTGCTCCGTTCTACAAAGAGATGGTCGAGGCCGGAGTCGCCGGTTTCATCCGCTCCGCCAAGGTTCCTCTAAGGATCATGTATGACAGGGCCAACTGCTACAACATCACGATGGAGAACCTTCCCACGGTCTGCGACATCTGCCTTGACGAGGATCAGTTCGAGATCATCAAGAAAAAGGTCCTCCGCAAGGACATCTTCCAGCTCGAGTTCGACATCCGCAACCATTTCTATCGCGGCCCGGTCAAGTACCACAACATCATCGGCATCATCAAGGGAACCAAGTATCCTAATGAATATGTGCTGACAGGAGGTCATTTGGACGCTTATGACAACGGTGGCGGCGCGGTGGATGATGGCAACGGAGCCAGCCTCAACATGGAGGTGGCGAGGATGCTGGCGACTGCCGGAGCGAAGCCCAAACGTTCGATCATGATCTGCATCTGGACCGGAGAGGAATATGGTCTGCTCGGATCGAAGTTCTTTGTTGAGAACAAGACCGTGCCTCTTGAGAAAATATCCAACTACATCAACCGTGACGGTGGTCCTCTCATGTCGACTGGTGTGACCGTCCCTCCGGCAATGTATGACGACTATGTGAAGATCTGCGAGCCGATCATGAACCTCGACCCTGAAGTTCCTTTCACGGTCAACAAGAGAGATGGCGAGGCTCGTCCCCGTCCGACTTCAGCAGGCGGTAGCGACCATGCTTATTTCGCCATGAACGGAGTGCCGACCATCGGCTTCCAGGAGACTGATCCGAAGGGCTATAATTTTGAATATCAGGAGATCTGGCACACAGAAAGAGACATCTACAATAAGGTTATTCCCGAGTACATGGAGCATTCGGCGACAGTGACCGCGGTTGTGGTGTACGGTCTCGCCAATCTTGACCACCAGCTCTCAAGGACCGGTCTTTACAAAGATTAAATCTCACAGTCCGGCGAGAACGATCGCCGCGACTGATTCGACAATGACAGGAGTTCGAAGGGCGAAGCACACATCGTGCCGCCCTTTAATTTTTAGTTCAGTCATCTCTCCTGTCTTGATATTCAGCGTCTTCTGGGCTTTGGCGATGCTGGATGTCGGCTTGAACGCCACCCGGAACACTATTGGCGCCCCATTCGTGATCCCGCCATTCACTCCCCCCGCACCGTTTTTAGCCATCATTGGTTGCTGAATGGCCGAAACCAGTCTGGATGGCCCAACCACTGCCACCCTCGGCACGTTAAGAGGGGGGACCGGAGCTTCGCT
>ONUG01000127.1 GCA_900320965.1 uncultured Bacteroidales bacterium
GCATATTTATGAAGGGTAGCCCTGACTGCCCCGGGGCCGGCGAAGAGCTCCCGGACCATTCCCTCGACCCGGGCTCCGAGTCCGGCCTCGTACAGATTGAGGCCAAATATGTCCTCGCGGCTATAAAGATCTTTAAGGCAGCTCCAATCTTGATCAGGGCGGCCGATTTCTAGCGGAGAGACCAAGGCCTGCAGCTCCCCAAGCATCGGATCCGGAGAAGGATTGAATGGAGTCCCGTCATCCTTTATTCCCTTTAAATAGCGGGCATATCCGGCAAGGACAAGCGGAATCAGGACCAGATTGTCCATATTCAAGCCGCGGTCGATGTATTTCTTTATGGTCTCGCCGAAACGGATGGACAGCTTTTGGGAAGTATCGGTAGCTATGCGCTGCGGGGTATCAGGCATGAAGGGGTTCGGCAGGCGGCGATTGATGACATCTCCTATGAACTCGTATGGATTGAGCACCCCTGGATCGGTCACTACAGGCATGGCCTCTATGTAGCCGATCTTTTGGATGAAGGCGCGAATGTCCTCGTCCCCCATCTCCTCCGAAATCAAAGTATACCCGAGAAGACATCCATAAATGGACATCGCCGTGTGGAGAGGATTAAGGCAGGTCGTAACTTTCATGGTCTCTACCTTGTCCACCGTCTCCCTTGTCGTGAAGAGAGCGCCGCCCAAATCCAGAGGAGGCCGGCCGGAGGTATAATGGTTCTCTATCACCAGATATTGCACCTCCTCGGAATTCACAAACGGGGCGGTGAAAGTATGTTTCTCCGTTTCAATATAGTTATTGTCCTCGAATCCGTGTGAGGCGAGGAGAGCCTTTATCTTCCCGTTTGGCCGAGGGGTGATCTTATCTATCATGGACCATGGGAATGACACCTTGTTTCCATCCCTTAGATAGTCCGAAAAGCCTTGAGGGGCGAGTCCGGATGCTACCCATGCATCGGCATAGGCAAGGATTCCCTCTTTGACTTTATCTCCGTTGTGGGAGCAGTTGTCCATCGACTGCACCGTCAGCGGAAGCTCCCCGGCGGAGTACCTTTCGAGCAGCAGGGCGCAGACTTTACCCATCGCTAGAGAAGGCCTCAACCCCCTCGACAGATCCGCCTCATTGTAACGGTAGCCTTTCTCAGTAATGGTAAATGAAATCATCTGAAGGCTCGGCGAGCGGAAAATCTCCCTGAGCCTCTGCCAGTCAGGGAACTGGAAATCGGCCTTGAGAGCTTCCGTCACACTGGCGATCACTTTTTTCTCCACCGCCCCGTCGGAGCGTAGACTTACCAGCAGAGAGAGGTTGCCGTATGGCTTATAGGCTTTATCAATCACCTCATAATCAAATGTTTCCGCCACAATGACTCCCCTCTCATACTGTCCTTTATTGAGAGCGTCGTTCAGAATGGCCGCCGGGAAGGCGCGAAAGATATTCCCTCCGCCAAAATGGACCCAGGTCGGCTCCGCGGCGGTCTTGGAACGAACCGCTTGGATGTCAAACGAAGGGACCTGGTAGCCTTTTCGCTCCCACTGCTCGCGGTCAAAGGTGTTACTGAGAATGTCGGTAAGTTTCATTTTCAATCAAAAAATCCGGGTTGCTTATACTCGATGCCGAGTTCTCTGTCCACTGTCGCAATTATGCCCTGCACCTGCCCCAGAGCGAACATTCTCCCGAGGAAAGAATATCCGGCATTGTAGCCTTTCTCCTCATCGCCGAGCATTGTCATACCGTGATCCACTCGCATAGGAAGGCTGGGGTTTTCCTTTTCGAAGATGCGGACAAGCTCGATTATATCCGCCCTTCCTCCGAGGTGGGACGCTTCGGTAAAATCACCGTTGGGGAAAATATGGCAGGACCTCAGATGGACAAAATGAGTCCGCGGCGCGAATTCCCGGGCCATTTCCACCACATTGTTATATGCCCCGGCAGAGAGGGATCCGGCACAGAAAGTGAGGCCGTTGTGCCTGTTTGGTACGGCTTCGAGCAGCCAGCGGATATCTTCTTCCGTCCGGACAATGCGAGGAAGGCCCAGAATCTCTATCGGGGGATCATCCGGATGAACGCACATATTCATCCCGCACTCCTCGCAGGTAGGCATGATCGCATCGAGGAAATACTTCATATTGGCGCGGAGCTTTGCCTTGTCAATGCCCTTGTAGAGGCTTAGGAAGTCCCTGAACTTTTGGACAGGAGCTTCATCTCCCTCCTTGAAATTGCCAGACACGAAACCCTGCGTCTTTATTACTATGGATTCCACAAGATCATGGTCCTTTTCCGGCGTCATGGTCTTTGCAAGAGCATCCGCTTCCGAAAGGACATCGCGCCCCTCTCCGTATCCTTGCGGGAATCGGAATGAGGCCCATTCCTCCCTTGCCCCTTCCCTCTTCAGGATGTAGATATCGAAATAGGCGAACTCGGCATAGTTGAAATAGAGGTTGGTAGAGCCGTTGGGGTTTTCATGCCTTAGGTCCGTACGAGCCCAGTCCAGAACCGGCATAAAATTGTAGCAAATGGTATGGATTCCCTCAGCCGAAAGGTTGCGGAGAGACTGTTTATACACCTCGATCTGCTCATCCCGGTCGGGGCCGCCGTATTTGATGGTTTCCACTACCGGGAGGCTCTCAACTACGCTCCAGCGCATTCCGAAACTCTCTATGTACTCCCGCAGCTCGGATATCTTCTCTCTTGTCCATACTTCGCCCAGAGGGACATCGTGAAGGGCGGTCACAATGCCCTCCACCCCTATTTGTTTCAACATGGCAAGGGTGATTCTGTCGTTCTTGCCAAACCAGCGCCAGGTTCTTTCCATATTATCTTGCTTTACCTACAAAGATATATCTTTTTTCATTTGCAACCGGGTTGCAAAAGAATATTCTGAACTTTGTCCGGTGGATCATTTGGTAAAGCATGAGTCAGTTTGAGTTTTCGAGAATCAGAATCACAGGAGGCAAAGAGTTTTCAAAAGAAGTATTACTGCCAATCCTTGGTATGCTGGGGATAACGGCAGGCCTTGTCGCGTTGTTTTATTTATTCTTGGCCATCGGGAAAGATATGACCCCTGTCGTCCCCCCGCACATGGATGACGGAGAAATGGTCGACCCCAACCCTATGAGGCTCGCATACATGATCACGGGATTCATCGTTTCCCTCTTCCTCGCCCACCTTGCCAGCCGGAAGCAGAAAGAAACATATCCGGCATTCTGGACGGGCTTCGCCGGAGGGACCATGCTCTGGCAATCGATGGGAGAATGTTCATGGCATTTCAGCATCAGAACAGAAAATATCCTCATGTGCTTCCCCCATATCGAAGGGGCCTCTGCCCTTTTCCTTGTGATCCTCGCCTCCGTTTTCGTTCAATACGCCTATCGCCGTCACTGCTTTGACTGGGGGATATGGGTATTCCTCCTCTCATTCATCTGCAACTGGTTCGGACACTTTTTCCAGATAGGGACCTATCCGATGGTCTCCTCCCTGATGGAAGAGGGAGAGTGGTATGTAATTACCGGCGCCGTTTTAGGGCCACTCACTATGGCCGTCGCATGTTTTCTGGGGCTACATTACGCAAGAACGACAAAGGCTCGCCTCTGCTGCTCCCTTCTCCTATACATGGGACTCGGAATGATGGTCACAGGGGTCGGAGGGCTTTAACGCTTGAGCACATCCCCGCGGCCGGGGGCTATCTGATAAAATGCATCGGCTCCCATGAATCAAGATTGTAAACCCGTTCTGCACTTCACTTTTGGAATGATGCTTGCCTCCGTTGTAGCATTCCTTATGCATCCTCTGTTATGGATACAGGCAGGGCCCTATTTTGATTGGAGTTTCCTTTGGGTGGGTGTTTTGTACATTTTTGTTTATGGCGCCGTTGGCATGTTGATCCGGTGGAAATGGTGGAGGTATACCTGGAAGAAACAAGCAATTATCGTGCTCTTTATTGTCAATACAATCTTGGCTATCGCTCTTCTAATTTACCTTTATTGGCCTCGGTATATTGAGATTGACGGAGTCCGGGAGCGATGGTATATGGATGGATTGACAGGTATGATGATTTTATCAACCAGTGCCGTGGCAGCCCTTTTTTCTGCCATACCGATATCCCTTTGTTGCTACTGGTTTAAACGAAATCGGGAATAATCACCGCTATGACCATTTACCCCATATCAGGCAAATTCATGGGGTAAACGGGATGGGAACGACATTTACCCCACGAAAACACGTCAAAACGTGGGGTAAACTGAACGGGAGGTCCAAAAATCCCACAAAATCGGTTCTTCGTCAATTTTCGTGCACGTGTATTCTGGAGTAGAGGATGATTTTGATTAACAGGAGATCATCCTGTGCTCTGCCATACATGCTCCTCTTGACAGCCTTAACTTTGTTATTGCAGCCCTCCATCGGTCCGTTGGAGATGTTGTATCTTATGGCGTTCTTTATCGCGGAGATGTCCTTGTTAAGCTCTCTTGCGAACGAAGCGATGTGCTGGTACTGTGACACGGAGTATTTCTTTATCCATGCGTTTAACTCATCCGGCTTCCCTCCACTCATAGCATCCTGGAAGCTTGTGCATGCCTGCCTGAGGTCCTGTAGTATCCCAGACTTGTCGATTAGCATATCGGCACGTACTCTTTCTCTGGTGCACTCTCCGGTATCTTTCTTTACGCCAAATGAAGGATTCGCGACATATATCTTCATCTTGTTGGAGCCCAACAGCTGTCTTGCCAGGGTCCGCTCTTTTTGGGCCACAGCAAGAGGCGATGTCGTTTTGTTCCCATACCCTTGTTTGGGATGATATTCCGGGAAGACCTTCTTCATCCCGTCGCATAGTACTCCGTAGTCCACATATCCGCCAGATGCGACGATCTTATCCCTGATTGCTGTGTATCCCAGCCCTGATGTTATTCCTTCTTGAATGATATCAATATATCGCCCCACACACTTTGAGGCGGTTATCTTGCGCCCGCGGGGCTTATCCATTGACAAGTACTTTGCAACGGTCTTTGCGTCGATTCCCAGATTCTTCCCGATACTTCCGTTACTCATCCCCGCTGCCTTGAGTCGGTGAATTTCAGCAAACAGCGCAATATCATGGGATGTGGGCGGCTTGTACATGTCTTCCTGCAGGGCCCCGGATCTGACGGGACGGTCCAATGAAGGCGACAACTCGGACATGATAGCCGGCATCGATACGCGAAGCTGTTTATCCAGATGTTCACCACAGTTCTTTACCAGATGGAACTTGTCGGCGATCTGCTTCGCTTTGGGACGGGCAAGCTTTATCGCTCCTGCATAGGACGATGACCGGTCCCTGGATATGATGGCCGCATGCTTGTACTTGCGGAGCGCCTTTGCCACATCGGCCTTATCCCTGCTGGGCACTATCTCAAGGGGAAGGTGGGTGTCTGCATCTATTATGAGTGTCCGGTATTCGCGACCTTTCCGCGTAGCAAAGTCATCAATGCACAGGTGCCTGTATGAGCTATAATCAATCTCGTAATGGATTCCTCGCACTATCCGCAATGCCGTGGAGGGACTTATATCGATACCCATTGATGCGCACTGGCGGGAGCCAACGGTCGATGCTACAAGCCCAAGGATCTCCTGAAGTTGGCGACGTTGAACCGGAGTACGACGCTGGTACTTTTCGGTTACTCCAGGATATTGCTCGACAAACGTCCTGTGGGAACACTTCGGGTTCATACATCGGTAGCGCGATACTTCGACCCTTAGGATAACACGAAGACCATGCACTGGGACATCATCGACCGTGCGTTCATAACGTGAGTGAACATGGCTGCTTCGGCGACCACAATACGGACATTTCCCTGAACGGTGCGTCGAATGAAGACCGGCCTCTATGTAATCTTCGTGAAGCTCATAACGGTAGCAGCGAACTCCGCTCCAACCACATATCTTTACCAGAGTTTGGTTAACTCTTTTCTTTGTTCTATCTTTGCAAATAACTCTTTCGGACATTCGTAAACTCTTGATATTTAACACTTTAAGTTACGAATAATTATCCGAAAAAGCAAGGGTAATCCGTTGATTTTCAACGAATTACCCTATTTGTTTTGCACGAAAATTGACGAAGAACCACGTTTTGACCTGATTTCGCGGGGAAAATCGTTCTGCCGTGTCAAAAATCCCACGAAAACACCCGAAATTGCGGGGAAAATCGTTCAGCCGTGTCATAAATTCACACAAATACCTAGGGAATTGCGGTGCAACACCTCCCGGCCGCCTCAGAGATCGCCATCCGATTGCCCAAAGCCATTTCGTCCACGTTGAGGGCGGGTTTTCATGGACGAAACTACAGTAGTAGAGGTCCGGTGGCGGTCGAGTGAGGTTCGGGAGCGATAAATGCTAAAATAGATATGAGAGTCCGATGTAGGGCAATGTGATTTGTTTGGGATGAATTACGTCTGTTCCCCTGGTCGGATAAGGATATGAACTCCAGTCAATTCCGGCGGAAAGGCTCAGGTGGTTTCGAAAGACTATTCCAAGAGATGGCCTTACAAAATCTCCGAATCCATAGGGATTGGCTAGATTGAAAGGGGAGCCATACTTGATATCGGCAAAGAGGCGCACATTCTCAAGATCAAATGTCTTTCT
>ONUG01000191.1 GCA_900320965.1 uncultured Bacteroidales bacterium
GAGACCCGCGACCAGCCGAAGAACAGGGCGAAAGCCCTGCTGCTGCTTCGCTCAAGGCTGTATGATATCGCCATGAAGAAGCGGCAGGAAGAGAAAGACAAGATCGAAGGACAGAAGAAGAGGATCGAGTGGGGCTCCCAGATCCGCTCCTATGTTCTCCATCCGTACAAGATGGTCAATGACCTCAGGACTGGCTACAAGACTGCTGACACGCAGGGGGTCCTTGATGGCGATCTTGGCGAGTTCATGCGCCGTTACCTCATGCAGGAAGGCGCGGGGGGAGCGGTCGAACCCATAGAAGATATTGAATAATAATTACATAACACTTTATGACTGATTTTAAATACGCTCCGATGTTCCAGCTGGGACCGGACACGACAGAGTACTACAAGATTCCGGGATCCGAGAAACTTGTGAAAACCACCAAGTTTGGAGACAAGACTATCCTCGAGGTTTCACCCGAGGCCCTTACGCTGGTCGCCCAGCAGAGTTTCCACGATTGCCAGTTCATGCTTAGGAGAGCTCATAATGAGCAAGTTGCGGCTATCCTCGCTGATCCTGAGGCTTCTGAGAACGACAAATATGTCGCGCTGCAGTTCCTGCGCAATGCTGAGACTTCCGTCAAAGGAGTCCTTCCTTTCTGCCAGGACACCGGCACCGCGATCATCCACGGCGAAAAGGGCCAGGGAGTCTGGACGGATTTCGAGGACGAGGAGGCTTTGAGTCTCGGTGTGTTCAACACCTATACCCAGGAGAATCTCCGTTACAGCCAGAACGCCCCTCTGAACATGTACGACGAGGTCAACACCAAGTGCAACCTTCCCGCCCAGATTGACATTGAGGCTGTCAGAGGTGCTGAATATCACTTTATCATGGTCGCGAAGGGTGGTGGATCAGCCAACAAGACATATTTCTACCCGATGACTAAGGCCACCATCCAGAACGAAGGGACCCTCCTTCCTTTCCTTGTCGAGAAGATGCGTTCCCTCGGTACCGCGGCCTGCCCTCCGTACCATATCGCTTTCGTGATCGGCGGCACTTCTGCTGAGAAGAACCTGCTGACAGTCAAGCTCGCCAGCATCAAATATTACGATTCTCTCCCCACTACTGGCGACGAGACAGGACGCGCTTTCAGGGACATCGATCTGGAGCAGAAGCTCCTTGTCGAGGCCCAGAAGATCGGCCTTGGCGCTCAGTTCGGCGGCAAATATCTTGCTCATGACATCCGTGTCATCCGCCTTCCCCGCCATGGAGCCAGCTGCCCGATCGGAATGGGCGTCAGCTGCTCCGCCGACCGTAACATCAAGAGCAAGATCAATGCGGATGGTGTCTGGATTGAGAAGATGGACTCCAACCCTTCAGAGCTTATTCCTGAGGAATACCGTCGTCCCGGTGAGGGTCCCAAAGGTATCGTCATAGACCTTGACAAGGGCATCGATTCAGTCAGGGCCGAGCTCACCAAATATCCTGTGGGCACGAGGGTCAACCTTAATGGCACCATCATCGTGGCCCGCGACATCGCCCATGCCAAGCTTAAAGCCCGTCTGGATGCCGGCGAGGATATGCCCGCCTATTTCAAGGATCATCCCATCCTTTACGCCGGTCCGGCCAAGACTCCGGAAGGTTATCCTTGCGGCAGTATGGGCCCCACCACGGCTAACCGGATGGATCCTTATGTTGATGAGTTCCAGGATCATGGAGCTTCGCTTGTCATGATCGCCAAGGGCAACCGCTCCAAGGTTGTCACCGATGCCTGCGAAAAGCATGGCGGATTCTACCTTGGTACGATAGGTGGCGTCGCCGCTGTCCTCTCTCAGAGCAGCATCCGGAGCATAGAGTGTGTTGAATATCCTGAACTCGGAATGGAGGCGATCTGGAAGATCACCGTCGAGGACTTCCCGGCCTTCATCCTCGTTGACGACAAGGGCAACGACTTCTTCAAGAAGCTGGGACTTTAGCGCGGACGAAAGGCTATTGTCAATCGAGGGTGACCGCATGGCCACCCTCGATTTCTTTTAATGTGATTATTGACTATTGACTTTTAACTATAAAGTCGAGCGTGTAGGTTTTCCTTTCGATTCCGTTGTCGAAGAGAATTGTTGGATGGACTGTTCCGACTTTCTTTCCTTGTGACTCTACAAACCAACCATATTTTGATTTGTCGGGATCACTACTCCATCGGGCTACACTCGTTTGAGCAATTGAGGCATCACCCTGTGAAGTGACTGTCAGGTATATCGTTTGGTAGGGAATCAGAGTCCCGGTCGATGAATCCGCGGTGTACCAAAACTTGTAATTACCAACAGTGCATGAGGATCCGGCTTGGCCAGCTATAGACCTGTAGCTCCAGTCCGCGACCAGATTGATGTTGTTGTTTTTCGCCCTCACTCTCACCTTGATGGAATAAGTGGACGAGAGTCCCGCCAGTTTGTCCTCATACTTGAAAGTCACATTGGCGGTTCCGTCACTCTTGCCTCTCAGCTCAAACCACTGGTTGGTGCCGTCCGACTTGGCCTCGACGTTCACGACTGAGGAGTTGGAATTCGTGTAGGTGTACGAATACCTGGACGTGTAGATCGAGGTGTTCTTGATAATATTCGCCAGGTTCTTGGTGTTTTTGCACGGGTAGATCCTGGTGTCGGAAGAAGAGCTTCTTTCCACGAGTGTTTCCTCTCCCGTAGTGCCATTGGGCGGAAGCTCGATTTCAGTGTTTGTGCTTTGTCTCTTCCTCAGCCAGTACACGTTGTAACTTCCGGCAACTGTGACAGTACCGCTCCAATTCGCCGTGGCACCATACCCGTTATCATATTTAATGGTGATCGTAGCCGTACCATCCTTAATTCCCTTGACAGAAACATAGTCATTTGATGTAGGTGTCGCTGTCGCTACACTCGTGTTACTTGACGTCACAGTGAAATAATCCTTGTTAGCACCCCATTTTCGGTTTTCGCTAGTATTCCATAGATATAACCTTAACTCATTCCCAACCTTGACGCCAAGGGTTGAGTTGCTGGGGTTGACATATTCGTCCCCTGATGTTGAAACGCTGAGGTAAGTAGGAATAATTGCATCGAAGGACTTGGTGTAAGAACCATACTTCAGTGTGATGTTCGAGACACCGTTAGATGACCCTACAGCTGTCCCGGCTTTCAGCAAGACGTAATACTCTCCGGAAGAACTGGCTGTGCTTGTCGCCGCTATGGAGGAGTTACTTGTAGTCACGCTGTAGTTATTGCCTGTCAGCATTCTCTTATTGGTGACGTCATAGAGACGCATGTAGTATGAATTACCCTTGATGAGAGTCATTCTGTCATTGACCACCGTGCTGTTGGCATTGATGCTTGACACGCTACCGGCATAGACAAGCTTTATGGTCGGCTCGCTCACCTTGAGGGTGAATGTGCGGGTCATAGTCCCGTAAACGAGCTTGATCGTGCATGTTCCAGTCTTTTTGGGAACGATTCTCCACCCGCAATAAATTCCTGAGGCAGCACTTGAAGCGCCAAGGTAGGCGATCTTCACTTCGGCTACGGATGTGTTCGAGGATGAGTAGCCGCTCGGGAGACTGGTTGTGCGTATTTCAGTGTTCTTCGTGAGATCGTAAGGCATTAACACAATCCCGAGGCCGTCCAGGGAGACGCTGGTACTTAGAGTGGAACCCTCTCCAATGTTGCTTCCGTTGTATCTGACGGTGTAGTTTTCCGGAACGGTGATCTTGCAGGTCGCGGTCTTTCCATTATTCGCCGTCTTGACGGTGATGGTGGCGGTTCCGGGCTTGATGGCCGTGACCTTTCCTGTCTCGTCCA
>ONUG01000060.1 GCA_900320965.1 uncultured Bacteroidales bacterium
AGCCTTGGCTTCCTCTTCCAGGAGCCTGTCGTTTATCTCTCTCCATGGAATGGTCGGAGTACTATATAAGAAGTTGATTGACTGGCCCTTGTCGCAATCGAAATATTCCAGACGAAGGTCGTGCTTTCCCTTGGTGAGAGTCTTGGAGACGATCTTCGTGATCGGGCCGTGAGCCCCGTCATTGTCGTACAGGAGTTCCCCGTCAACATAAAGCTTGGACCCGTCGTCTGTCGAGGCCTTGAAGGTATATTCCTCCTCTTTGTCCACCTTGAGAGTCGTCTCAAGGAGCAAGGCATAGTGGTTCAGGGTCTCGTCGATGTCCACAAGGTCGAAATTATTCTTTACTCCGACCTTGTCCGGATCCCCGAGTTTCGAGAAGTCAGGAAGATGACGCTCAGGCCAATCCAGCCAAAGTTTGTAATTGACCACGGGGGTCTTTGAGGAAGAGCACCCGAAGAACGTGAGACAGAGAAGCGCAAGAATCGCTACTGTTTTCAATGTTTTAAGCATATACAGAAAGATTTGACTCAATAAATATAGTCAGAAATCGACAAAAAAAGGTAAATTAGCGAATTCAAATAACACAAATGCGGAAATTACTCTTTTATTTCACCATCATTCTCTCCTTATGCGCTTGCGCCGGTCCGGTCAAGGAGGATCTTGAGCAGACACGCCTGAGGATTGAGGAACTTAAAAAGATGGTGGATCAGACAAATGCCACCTTGAGTTCGGTCCAGAGACTTGTCTCCAGCCTCCAAGGCAGCAACTACATCTCCGAATTGACTCCAATCAACGAGCGTGACAGGCAGACAGGTTACTCTGTCTCATTCTGGAACGGGAACAAGATCGAAGTCACTCTGGGAGTGGATGGAATCGATGGATATTCACCATCCTTCTCCGTCAGGGAAGATTCCGACGGCCACTACTATTGGACCCTTGACGGAGAGTGGCTGAATAATCCCTATGGAGAGAAGTTGAGAGCCGATGGGATTGAGCCTGAGGACGTTGTAATCCCAAAGTTGAAAGTCGAGGACGGCTACTGGAAGATTTCCACCGACGGCGGTAATGGATGGACCAACCTTGCCCCTGAGAATGAGGCTTTTTACTTCAGGGTCATCTCGGAAGTGGACCAGTCTTCGAAGGACAAGGTCACATTCGTACTGTCGGACGGGACACGCCTGGACATTCCCCGTTTTGTACCGATCTCACTCTCACTTGGTTCCGTGCTCGAAGACCGGGTCATCGCCCCAGGGGAAGTTTTGACAATTCCCTACAGGGTTGACGGATCGATCACCGATGATCTTGTCATCACCAGCGGGACCGACGGGACCTACACTTCGGAAGTGATCCAGAGAGACGCCAGGGAGGGGTCCGTCCGGGTCACTTGTCCGGGAGACTACCGTGACGGTTACGTGTTCATCATGGTCCATGACAGCGGATATTCCTCCGTCAAGATGATCAATTTCCAACAAAGGAAGATGGAGATCGGAGATGGATTCTCCTACAAGATCGGCAGTGAAGGAGGCATTGTCACGACCTCTTTCAAGGCCAATTTCGATTTCACGACAGAGACTTTGGACGGCAGTGAGTCATGGCTCCACGTTTCCCGGTCCACAACCGCTGATAATGAGGGATCCCTAAACATAATCGCTGATCCAAACAACACCGCGTCAGTGCGTTCCGGTGTGATCAACATCCGCCCGGCTGACAACCCCGACCACATCTGGGCAAGCGTCTCTGTCACTCAGGCCTCACCATTCTTCTCGATGGATGTGTCAAGGGTCCAAGCGGGATCGGACGGAGGCGAGTTCAATGTTGAAATCACTTCATACAGAGGTGTTTCCCTCAAAAATCCCACTGAGGCAGAATGGTTGTCGGCCGCCTTTGAGGATAATGGGGACTTCCACAACCTGAAGATCACAATCGCCAAAAACCATTCGGATTCAGAGCGCACTGCAACTTTAGGGATCTACACCTCAGACGGCAAGGAACTTCAAGGGGAGGTCACCATCACGCAGCAATCCTGGGATCTGGACCACTACAAGGACATGGTTTTCCAGGTCAGGGCCAACATGGCCAATGAGTGGGAGGCCTACCTCCCGATCCGAGGCGAGATGAACTGTTACGTGGACTGGGGCGATGGCAACATCGAGATCATCGACAAGACCCTCCAGATTGAGACTTGGGATGAAAAAAACCCTGAATGGATACATCATGAATACGAGACGAGAGTCCCCACCAGTTACCGTGTCAGCGTCGCGGGCTCTGTAGAGGCCCTCAACAGTATGAATATGCCCCGGAAAGGAGCCATCACGGCGATACAGCAGTGGGGAGACGTGGGGCTCAAATCCATGGCCCACGCGTTTGAAGGTTATCCAAGATTATTCTCCCTGCCAGGAGACCCTATAGGCGCGTTCAGGGAAGTCACTGATTTCGAAGGTGCTTTCAGGAACTGCATCTACTTGACGGAGATAGATAATGATTTGCTCGCAAACGCAGTCAAGGCAAAGTCGTTATACCATCTGTTCGAGAGTTGTAAAAAACTGCGGATTATTCCGGATGGGCTGCTCCGCAACTGCGCCGAAGCCAGAAACTTTGATTCTATGTTTTCCGATTGTACCAACCTTGAGGAAATTCCCGAGAACCTTTTCTGGTGCTGCCCTAAAGCAGAAACCTTCGCCAGCACATTTAATTCCACAAGAATCAGTAATATTCCGGAGATGCTGTTCGCCAAGTGTCCGGAAGTCATCTCGTTCAGTGCTGTCTTCTGCCTCTCTCCGGTCAATGATCCCCCGGAAAAACTATTTGCGAACAACACCAAAGTCCGTGAGTTCAACCGGGCGTTTTACTATTGCCAGAATATTCATTCAATTCCGGAAAGGCTGTTCGCGAACAATCCTGATGTGACCACCTTTGAGGGGACTTTCGGTCAGGACTATGGTCTGAGAATGGTTCCGGCCGGATTGTTCGACAGCAACCGTAAAGTCCTGGATTTTGGAGCGACATTCTGGGATATCAGGTTTGAAGAATCGATAGAAAGCCCTTATACCGTGATAAATGGGAAAAAGGTTCATCTTTACGAAAGGATCAAATACGCCGACCATTTCATTACTCCCACATCCACGGCATCTTGTTTTAGTGATGGCTGGAAAGACAGCAACAGTATTCCCATAGAATGGAAATGATTATGAAAAAGCACCTTATAATATTACTATCTACCCTCTCACTGTTCATGGCCGGTTGCGGCGGATTCGTCCGTGAGGAGCTTGTGCAGATGCAGCAGGAGATTGATGATCTCCGGTCCCAGATCGAGCCCCTCAACAACTCCATAAAGAGTGTACATGAGGTAGCGACCGAGATGGCAAACGGTGGTTTTGTCACATCCATCTCTGAGATCAGCGAGGAAAGCCGTACCGGCTACGAGCTCACATTCAACAACGGCAAGACCATCAAACTCCTCAGCGGCATCACAGGAAAAGACGGGAAGGACGGAAAGACTCCCCAGATAGGAATGCTTCAGGATTCCGACGGAATCTATTACTGGACCCTTGACGGGCAATGGCTCGAAAACGGCTCCGGAGAGAAAGTCAGGGCCGCCGAGAAAGGCGGGATCGTACCGGCCTTCAAGATCGAGGACGGCAAGATTCTTCTCTCCGTCGACAAAGAGAACACATGGAACGAAGTCGGGGTCGCCCATGGAGCGGAGGCCGTCAGCATCGTGTCTTACGCCGACATCACCTCGTTCAAGGACAGGATAGTGCTGACCCTTTCTGATGGCTCTAAGCTGGAAGTTCCTCGTTACCAGCCCATTAAAGTCACCTTAAATCTCTCCGGGGAGGACAACTCCATCTCCGCGGGAGAGACCTTGCCTGTCAAGTACACCCTCGAGGGCAACATCTCCGAGAACACTCTCGTGACCGCAGGTACAGACGGCAAGTACAAGACCAGGATCGAGCGTCTGAGCGACAGCGAGGGCATCGTCCACGTGACCTGCCCGAACATCTACTCGGATGGCTACATCTACGTCATGGTCAACGACGGAGAGGGGCATTCATCGGTCAAGGTAATCACCTTCTTCAAAAGGATCATGAATGTGAATGACGGCTTGAGTTTCGACGTGGACTGCGTTGGAGGATCAATCGAGATTCCTTGGTCCGCCAACTTCGAATACAATCTGGTCGCCGCTGACGGCGCTGAAAGCTGGATCCACGTGCTGGGTACAAGGGCTGAGATGGCCAGCGGAACCATCCGTCTTCAAGTTGACGCCAATCCTCTTGACGAGGTCAGGACCGGGATCCTGGAGATCAGGCCTAAAGACAACCCCGACTATGTCTACGAAAGGATTATCATCACCGAGGCCTCAGCTTATTTCACAATAGACAACAGCCACATAACGGTTCCCTCAGCCGGAGGCAAATATGAGAGCCACATCACTTCATCAAGAGGGCTTTCCATTGTTTTCCCCGAGGATGCTTCAGAATGGCTGAGTTACAATCTTGAGCAGACCGGTGAATACTCCTACACGCTATCAGTCAGCGCCGAGAAAAACAGAACTGACGACCGGCGAAACGCCACCATCACCATCAAGACCGGAGACAGAGAGTACGAGCAAGGGAGGGTGTCGGTTGTCCAGCTCCCGGAAGTGATTGACCATCAAAGGGATTTTGTGTTAACGGTAAGGGCCAATGAGATCTTCGACTGGACTGTTTACCTGCCCCTTCGCGGACTAATGGATTGCTATGTTGACTGGGGAGATGGGAATGTCGAACTGATCGAGGGAGAGATTTGGGAAGCGGACAAGGTGTCCCACAGATATGATGTCGCTGAACCTACCACTTTCACCGTGTCAGTCTCCGGAACCGTAAAAACCATAAACTCACGGGAAATGCCTAACAGGGGCGCCATCCTGACGGTGGAGCAATGGGGCGACCTCGACATCCAGGAATTTCAGCATGCTTTTGAAGGATGCTCCCAACTGGTTTCGATGCCAGATGATGAACTCGGTTTCTTTGCTGATGTGCATGATTTCACAGAATCATTCAAACAATGTGTATCACTCAAATCGATTCCTGGAGGGTTATTCCGTTATGCCTCAAAAGCGAATGTATTTTATGGCACCTTCAGGGAGACTGCCATTGAGACAATTCCCGGAACGCTATTTGCCAACTGCGATCCAAGAGCCAATTTCGAAGAGACTTTCTGTTATTGCAAGAATCTGCGATCAATTCCCGGAGATCTTTTCTCAAACAGCACGGAAACAGAAAATTTCAGAAGCGTTTTCCAGAATTGCGTTAATCTGGAGAGTATTCCAGCAGATCTGTTTAGCAACTGCCTCAAAGTAAGGAGCTTCCAATCAGCATTTTTTGAGTGCCACTCCTTGAAGAGCATTCCCGAAGGATTGTTCCGAAATTGCCCGGAGGTGGTAACATTTGAAGGCACATTCCATGGCTGCAAGGCCCTTCGCACTATTCCAGCCAAACTGTTCGATAGCAACCGCAAGGTAGAGAATTTCCGGGACTGCTTCGTCGAATGTGACAATCTCTCCGGAGAGACTCCCTACACCATGATCGGCAATGTCAAAGTCCACCTTTACGAGCGATTTGACTATCCGGACTATTTCGTGACCCCGATTTACTACAACGTCTGTTTCCCGGGCCACCAGTTATTCACTGACGCTGAACGTATTTCTGAAGGCTGGTAATGATGGGAAAACGGTTATTAATAGCAGCGGCAGTGGTCCTGCTCTCAGTCCTGCCGGTCTCAGCCCAGAAGTGGTCAGTCCAGACTAATCTGCTGGACTACTTGGCCTTAGGCACTCTCAACGCCGAAGTCGGAATGTCAGTCTCCCAGCATTTCTCAATCTTCGCCGGAGGAAGATTCAATCCCTGGGAATTCAAGGCCGGTGATCCGGAGGTCATCGTCCGAAACCAGCAGCAGACAGCCTATCTTGGCATGCGCTACTGGACATGGTACGTCAACTCCGGTTTCTGGGCCGGAATAAAGGCCCAGTACCTTAACTTTTCCAACACCGGAATCTGGCGTGAAGCCCTGAAGGAAGGCAAGGGAGGAATCGGCGGCGGCCTTTCCCTTGGATACACCTACATGCTAGGCAAACATGTCAACCTAGAAGCCTCAGCTGGTGCTTGGGCTGGAAAATTCAGGGAATACCATTTCTACAGCAGTCCCGCCAAACAATACGTCAGGGAGGAAGGCCCGAAGGCCGTCATCTATCCGGACAATCTGGCCATAAGCATAGTCTACGTTTTCTGATGAAAGGAAGGAATCTATTGATATTCGGAATATTGGGCATCCTCGCCCTCTCCTGCGGCACCCAGAGGAAGGTCTCCAGGATGCGTCAGGAGAATGCCCAAGCCTCCCTCGCCCTCGGGATGGACACATCATTCGTCCCCAAGATAAAGAACAAACAAGTGACCAGGGACACCCTCAAAGTCAAGGATGACGACGGGCGGGAGATCCTGATCATGAAAGCTATCCGAGACGACGCTTCCGGGGAGATGGTGGCCACGGAACAGTTGGACGCCGCTGTGGTGACCGCCCGGTTCCGCAACATCGCCGAGCGTCACAACAAGATCGACATCGCTTTCCAGGTGATAGTCCCCGGCTCGATGCAGGACAGCAAATGGCAGCTGAGGTTCTACCCGGACATGTTTCTCCTCGGAGACAGCCTTCGCCTGGACCCGGTCATCATCACCGGCAACGCTTACCGCAAAGCCCAGCTTAAAGGCTACCAGCAGTACAACCGTTTCCTTTCGAGGATCATCTCCGACACGACCCGTTTCGTGAATCTAAGGGACCTGGACCGACAGTTCCTACGTCAGTGACGAGGTTTTCCTATCGATGTACGGGGTTTCCGAGCAGGAAGCGGTCGACCACTACACCAACAAGATCGCCAAGAGGCTGAACGAGAGGCGCAAGTCCAAGGTGGATGCGATGTACCGGAAATATGTCAAAGTACCCATCGTGACTGAGGGCATCAGGCTTGACACCGTGATGGTCGGGTCCAACGGAGATTTCATCTACAACTATGTGCAAACAATCAACGCCAGGCCGAGACTGCGTCGGGTCGATGTCGTCCTCTCAGGGGAAATATACGAGTCAGACAAGGCCATTTACGATATTCCAAGAAGCGAGCCGTTGACCTTCTACATCAGTTCGGTGTCTTCACTTGCTGACAACACCGAGCGGTACCTCACCAAGGTCATCGAGCGTCAGGCCGAGGCCAACACGACAAGCCGGATCGACTTCAAAGTCGGAAAGAGTGACATTGACCCGGAGCTATCAGACAACTCCCGAGAGCTCTCCAGGATCAAAGACATCCTGTCTTCGCTATTGCGTAACAAAGTGTTTGACCTCGACTCGATCGTCGTGACCGCCTCTGCCTCACCGGAGGGAAAAGCCGACCTCAACCGGAGACTTTCCCAGGCCAGAAGTGAGTCAATATCAAGATATTTCGGGTCCTACATAAAGTCCCTCCAGGACTCCATCGCTGCCGACGCGGGCTTCTCTCTTGACGAGTCAGGCAGGGTCCATCGCCACAAGAAAGTGGACATAGCCTTTGTCAGCCGGCACATTGGAGAAAACTGGAGAATGTTGGACATCCTGGTGGAAGACGACACCACCCTGACTGAGGGTGACAAGTCAAACTATGAACTCTTAAAGAGGATAGCCGACACGGACGCCAGAGAGTACCTGATGCATAATGAGAAGTTTTACCCTTACATCAAGGAGTCGATCTACCCCAAGCTCAGGACCGTAGCCTTTGACTTCCACATGCACAGGAAAGACATGGTCAAGGACACCGTCCACACGACAGTGCTGGACTCTACCTACATGAGAGGAGTCGCAGCCCTGAAGAATATGGATTATGACGGTGCTGTCGCCCTCCTGAGACCTTACGAGGATTTCAACACAGCTCTAGCCTACATAGGGCTCGACCGGGACCAGAGCGCCTTGTCAATCCTTTCCAAACTCGAGAGGACTCCATCCGTAAATTACTTGATGGCAATCCTTTATTCACGTCTTGGGGAGACCGAGCAGGCCGTAGAAAGCTACCTGAGGGCTTGTCGACAGGATCCGGCGTATGTCCACCGCGGAAACCTCGACCCGGAGATTTCCACCTTAATCAAGACATACGGCCTCAACCAGGAAGAGGAAGAGGAGGAACTGTTATAAAGACAGAACGGCGAGGACGTCAATCAACTCCTTGTTGATCGGCTTGTCCATCTTGACCGCCCGCTGGATCGGGACATAAACGATCTCATCGTTGGAGATTCCAACCATGATGTTGCGCTGTCCTTCCATCAGGGCTTCTATCGAGGCATAACCAAGCCTGGAGGCCAGGATGCGGTCGTAAGCGCTCGGGGTACCTCCCCTCTGCAAATGGCCGAGGATCGTGACCTGGACATTGAACTGGGGATATTCATTCCTCACTCGTTCAGCATAATACATCGCGCCTCCGTGGCCGCCTTGCTTTGACTCAGAGACCAGGACGATCGAGCTGTTCTTGCTCTTGCGCATCCCCCTTCCGATGAACTCGGCCAGCTGGTCGACATCGGTCTTATCCTCAGGAATGATCGCTGCCTCAGCCCCGGATGCGATGGCGCTGTTCTGCGCAAGGAAACCGGCATCCCTGCCCATCACCTCGACAAAGAAAATCCTGTCATGGGAGTTGGCGGTGTCCCTGATCTTGTCGACACATTCGACGATTGTGTTCAGGGCCGTGTCGTAGCCGATCGTGTGGTCGGTGCCATAAAGGTCGTTGTCAATCGTACCAGGCAGGCCGATGATCGGGATGTCATATTCCCGGGCAAACTGTTGGGCACCTGTAAGTGAACCGTTTCCGCCAATCACGATAAGAGCGTCAATCTCGTTTTTCACCATGTTCTCATACGCTCTCTTCCGGCCTTCAGGATCCATGAACGCCTTGCTCCGGGCGGTCTTCAGGATGGTTCCACCCCTTTGGATCGTGTTGGAAACAGAGGACGAAGTGAACTCCTTGAACTCCTCGTTGATCAAACCATCGTAGCCACGGTAGACTCCTACGACCTTCATGTTGTTGAATATGGCGGACCTGGTGACGGCCCTGATGCAAGCGTTCATTCCCGGAGCGTCTCCTCCGGAAGTCAGAACAGCAACTTTCTTAATCTCTCTCATATGTTATTAATAGTTCTAGACTCTAATTGACTAAATACAAAAATATACATTTTTCCTTCTATTTGGGACAACCCTCACCCCCTTTCCAAGAATATTTTAGCAAAAAGCTCATAATTAACACGCTGCAAACACACTGCTGGACGGCCCTGGCTGGAATCTTAGGGCCGAGCGGAGGCACTTGGGCAACTATTTGATATTCTGATACTTATCAATACATTACTGGATAGTGGTTGTCAGACCGCCCATTCTCCCTGAATATTACCTATCTTCGCGGTCATGAGCGCTAAGAGAAAGAACAGGAAAAAGACCTCGCGGATCACTGAGGCTGATTTCATGCTGGCGAACCGCAGGGCAGCGAGGCTGGAGGAGATCGCGGAGCACGGGCGTCCGGTGACTTTCCGTAAGGCTCTGCACAGGTCAAAGAAAGTGTACGACAGGAAGCGGCTGAAGGGGCCGACGACGGAGGACTGACGATGGCCAAGGAAACAAACAAGCCGGAAGCGAAACACTTCACCATCCGGGACGCCGGGCCTGAGGACGCCGCGTTCCTCGCCAAATGTGTGATGGCCGGGATGCACTATTACGACTTCGGGCCGTTAGACCCGGGGCATGAGGGAATATTCCGGAGCCTGACCGAATGCGAGCGGCGGACAGATATTCTCTACACCTTCGCCAATTCCCGGATCGCCGAGATAGACGGCAAGGTTGCAGGCTCACTCCTCTCCTACCCCGGAGACAACTATAAAGAGCTGAGGCACAAGACTTTCTCTGAACTTTGGCCGGAATATATCAGCATGGATACCGACTCCGAGCAGGAGACCGGACCGGGGGAATATTACCTCGACACCCTCGCCGTGGTTCCGGAATATCGCCATAGAGGCATCGGCCGGGCTCTCCTGGAGGATGGCATCAGGCTGGGAAAAAGCAAGGGCTTCGACCTGATCACCCTCGTGGTGGACAGCGACATGCCCGACCTTGTCAGACTCTACGAGTCGGTCGGGTTCAGAAGCCATGACCACCGCCGGATATTCGGGGTGGACTTTCTCCGGATGGCGTACCGGAAATAATTGATATTCAGAAAATCAGAAGAACTTGGCGATCTCGTCGAGAGGCTTGCGGGTGGGCTTGACTGGATCGCTGGCCCGGTGGCCAAGGGCGATTACGGCCATGACCTCCTCCCCATCAGGGATGTCACCGGGCCAGACGGAGTCCCTGAGGGCTGGACCGTATACTAAATCCCCCACTTTCCGGGCAAGGTCTAATTTCACATGGGGGACCTTGCCGGGGGAAATGGGACTGCAGGGCGATGGGAGGCCGATTCGGTGGGCAAGGTCAAGCACCTAAAATTAGACCTTGCCCGAAACGAGAACCTTTCCACCTTTTTTCGTAACTTAGTGGCATGAAGAGACTCGTGCCAGAAATTATCGCAATTGCTTGTGCGGCGCTGCTGACAGCATTCTGCGCCACATCATGCGCCAACCGGCAGGCCAAAGCCGAAGACATTTCCCTTCCCGACCTGCCTCCAATTCCTCAGATCCCTGACAAACTGCCCATAGGCAGCGTTACCATGGCTCCCCCGGACAGTTTTCCTGAGGTGAAACTGGATATTCCCATAACTCCGGGACCCTTCCAGCCGACCTGGGAAAGCATCGAGGAGAACTATCCTGGCACTCCCCAGTGGCTCCGGGACGCTAAGGTGGGCATCTGGGTCCACTTCGGGCCACAGGCATCAGGGGAAAGCGGCGACTGGTACGCCCGCAGGCTCTATGAAGAGGGCAATAAGGCCTACGAGAACCACCTGAAGCGCTTCGGCCATCCTTCCGAGGTAGGTTACAAGGATGTCCTCAACGTCTGGAATCCTTCCAAACTCGACCCGGCGAAACTGACCGACCTCTATAAAAAAGCCGGAGCCCGATTCCTGCTTATCCAAGGAGTTCACCACGACAACTACGACCTCTGGAACTCACGCTACCAGCCTTGGAACTCGTTCAACATCGGTCCCAAGAGGGATTTCCTTAAAGAATGGTCAGAGGCTTGCCGCAAAGAGGGCATGCGTTTCGGTGTGACCTTCCACCACGAGTACACATGGTGGTGGTGGCAGACGGCTTTCGGGGCGGACACCACCGGAGCCAAGGCCGGAATTCCTTACGACGGCAATCTCACGCTCGAGGACGGAAAGGGCAAATGGTGGGAAGGATACGACCCCAGGATGCTCTACGGCATTGATCTCCGGGAATATAAGAGCGTCGGCCCGCCCAATGTGGTCCCCGAAGAGGGAATATTCTTCCGTCACCAGGAGTATGCCCGCTGGTATGCGACCCAATGGGCTCTGAGGATCATGGACGTGACTCACAACTATGACCCCGACTTCATCTACACCGACGGAATCACCCAGGGACCGTTCTGTGGCGACGGCACCGGAGCCGGTTACAAGTGCGACGCTATGCCACGGGTCATGGCTGACTTCTATAACAGGACCCTGAGGGATCGCGGGGAGGTCAACACATTCAGTGTCGTGAAGTTCCGCCGCCCGACCAACGGGACAGTCACAACAGAGGAATTCTCCTTCCCGGATGACATCAAGACTTCCCAGCCTTGGATCCGTGAAGCTCCTATCGGCGACTGGTTCTATGCCCCTGGCTTTATCTATGACGCCCCGTCGGCCATCCATTTCATAATCGAGGCAGTGACAAGGGACGGCAACTGCGCCCTCTGCGTCCCTATCAAGGCGGACGGGTCGATTGATGAGGAAGGCGAGAAGATGCTCATTGAAGTCGGGAAATGGATGGAGACCTGCGGCGAAGGAATATATGGCAGCAGCGCCTGGAAAACTCTCGGCGAAGGGACCTTGGACGAGAATGGCCACCTTATCAAACTGCCGGGCGGAGGGCTCGGGAAGGCTCAGGCGGAGTTCCGCTACGCAATCGATGACATCCGTTTCACCCAGGGCAAAGACGGCGCCGTGTACGCTTTCATGATGAACCCTCCGGAGCCGGGACAGACTATCAGTGTCAAATCCCTCGGTAAAGAGGCTGGGCTAAAAGACACGGTGGAAAGCGTGAGACTGCTTGGCTACGACGGGGATATAAAATGGAACCGCGGCGAGAAAGCGTTGGAAATCACCTGCCCCGACAAGATTCCTTTCCAATCAGCGATAGTTTTCAGAATAGATTAATCAAGTGAATATGAGACGATTAATAACAGGAGCGGCGCTGCTTGCGGTCGCATTCAACGCTTCGGCACAAAACCCGATATTCCTGAACAAGGCTTATAATTCAGACCCGCAGGCGAGGGTCTGGACAATCGACGGAAAGCCGACACTGTTTGTCTATGGCTCGAAGGACGAGAACACAAAGTATTACTGTTCAGGCAAGTACGATGTGTTCTCGACAGAGGATATGATTCATTGGAAAGGCGGTCCTTCCTTCTCCTCCGATGAAGTCAAGTACAACGACGAGGTCCTTTACGCCCCGGACTGCATCGAGAAAGACGGGAAGTATTACCTGTTCTTTTCCCAGCCCGGTCCCGATCCCGAGGGAACAGCCGTCAGCGACTCCCCCTACGGCCCTTTCAAGGACGCCAGAAGGGTTGATAATGCCGAACAGATCGACCCATCAGTATTCATTGACGACGATGGGCAGGCCTATTTGTTTTGGGGCCAGTTCTCCGCGAAATGCGCCAAACTCAATCCGGACATGCGCTCGATTGACCCTTCAACGATCAAGGACGGGCTCCTTACCGAAGCGGAGCACCATTTCCACGAAGGAGTCCAGGCGTTCAAACACAACGGGACATATTACCTGACTTTCGCAGACATCGGACGCCGGGGAATGCCGACCTGCATCGGCTACGCCACTTCCAAGAATATTACCGGTCCTTACACTTACCGGGGAGTCATCATCGACAACTTCGGCAGCGACCCATGTGTGTGGAACAACCATGGCTCCGTCGTGAAATTCAAGGACCAGTGGTACGTCTTCTACCACCGCTCGTCACAAGGCTCAAACATCATGCGCCAGACCTGCGCCGAGCCTATCGAGATCCTTCCTGACGGCACCATCCCCGAGGTTGAGATGACCTCGACCGGAGCGGGAAAGCCGCTGGATCCTTACCTTGCGATCGGATCCGATCCCGTTGCGGCGAGGGCATGTTACCTTACTGGCCATGCCAGGATCGATAAAGACCACAGGCTCAGCGAGGTCCGTGACTTCGACACCGCCGCTTGGAGAGACTTTGACTTCAAGGACGGGCCCAAGAAAATGATCCTCTCTGTCATCCCTGAGGCCGGCGGGATGATCTATGTCTATTCGGAATATCTGTACGGCAATAATGTGGCCACTTTCAAAGTCCCGGAGGGCGATGGCAAGACTATCATAACCCTCGAGGCAAAGGTGGGCACTGACCTGAAGGGAGTAAGGCCGATCCGGATGCGTTTCCATGGAGACAAGGATAAGAACCTCTTCACAATCAACTCATTCCGCTTCGAGTAGTATTCATGCATGAAACGAGTTGAAGTTGTCGCCGCAGTAATCCGGAAAGGAGACAGGATCTTCGCCACACAGCGTGGTTACGGGGATTTCAAAGACTGGTGGGAATTCCCTGGCGGGAAGATGGAAGAAGGAGAGACCCCCGAGGAAGCTTTACGCCGGGAGATCAGGGAAGAGCTCGACTCTGAGATCCTGATCGGTAAATTCCTGAAGACAGTCGAGTGGGACTATCCCAACTTTCACCTTACGCTGCACTGCTACATGTGCTCCCTGTTGACGGAAGCCCCTCATCTCAACGAACATGAGGCGGCCAAATGGCTGGGAGCCGAAGAGCTGGATTCTGTCTGCTGGCTCCCGGCAGATAATGATCTGCTGCCCCTGATCGCCAAGGAACTGAAATGAGTCGTCTGATCAAACAAACAGGGCTGATCGCCTTCATGATTTGCCTGTTGGTTTCCTGCCGGGAACAGGCCGTCTATGACGTGGTGATCGTGGGCGGAGGCCCAGCCGGGATCGGAGCAGCGCTCGGAGCTTCCGGGGCCGGAGCCAAAGTCGATGGCAAGGTGGTCGGCTCACTGCTCTCCTACCCCGGCGACAACTACAAGGAACTCAGGCGGAAATCCTTCGCCGTTTTCTAGCCCGATTACATTGCGATCGACAAGGAGTCTGAACTTGAGACCGGGCCCGGGGAATATTACTTGGACACCCTTGCCGTGCTTCCTGAATATCGCCGAAGAGGAATCGCCGCCGGCTACGATTTGATCACACTCGTTGTCGACAGCAACATGCCAGACCTCATAAGGCTCTATGAATCAGTCGATTTCCTGAGGATGACTTACTCCGTCAAGCGACAAAACGCTAAACTATAATTATCCTCGGCTCATGTACGATGCGACGGAATTCGTGTCGGTGAACATTTTTCAAAACATATTCTTAAATTTGGGAAAATAACAATCATGAGCTTTCTGCATCGGATTTTACTGACAATAGCCATCGGAGCCAGCCTCTGCGCCTGCGGAGGCGACGGAAAACAGACGGATAACCCGACCAAAGACACCCCGGGAAAGGAAACCCCAGGCAAAGAAGAAAAGCCTGTGGAATATTCCATCACGGCCGATGCTGGATGGGACATCTACAAAGCAGGCACGTACCGCTATGGTCCTTCGATCATAATCAATGACGACGGCTCGATCGACGCATGGTTCGCCGCTTCCGGCAGCACTTTCGCCGCGGATGCGGGTGGACAATTGTACAAGGAAGTGGAAGAGACCAAGATCCCGATAAACCTGTCGTCGGTGGAGGTCGGACTCGCTTTCACGGCAAAAGAGCCTTTTCATAGCCTGGAGGCATGCTGCCCCACATGGAGCACAAACGGGACGGAGAGCATGACGATGAGCCTATTCATCTGGAACTCAAGCTATTCTCAGACTATAGCTGAAACCCCGGTGGCGACAAGGGAAGTCAAGGCCATGCAAGACAACGCATGGAACCGGATCGCCAAGGAGGACGGTACGAAATTCGACTCCGGTCGCTATCTGCTGATTCTCAGCAAAGGCTCCAGCAACGCGGGAGTCTGGTATTACAAAGAAGCCGCCAACGCCGAAGGGATGGACCTGCAGGCCTTCCAGAATGGATCTGCCGTTACCGGAGCGCCACAGGTTATCCTCAACCTGGAAAGCACAGCCGGAGTGTCCGGAAGTTATTGGGACCAAATATCTTACCAGCACAGCAAGGACGGAGGCAAGACCTGGACCGAGGAGGAAATGGTCCTTAAACCGACCAAGGGGACAAGGGACGAGCTTTCCTGCTGCGACCCCGGAGTCATAAAAATCGGGGATTATTACTATCTCGGCTACACTTCGACCGAGCACACCGGAGGCCTTGAGAATCACCTCTATATGGCCAGAGGCAAATCTCCCAAAGGTCCATGGGAGAAATGGAACGGAAGCGGCAGGGGCGGAGACAAGGTCGAGCCGATAGTGACTTACACCGGCGCCAAGGAGAAATGGGGTGTCGGTGAGCCAAGCATGGTCGTTCTCAACGAAACTCTCTATCTTTACTACACTTGGGATGAGGGCGGACCGACCACCAGGGTCGCCACAGCCCCTGCGGATGATCCTTTGTGGCCTTCCAAACTGAACCACTTCGGGACAGCCGTCAACAAACAAGGAATGACGGCCGCTGACCATTGCGACGTGAAATATTTCGACGACATGGGGATGTTCATAGCGGTCCACACGGCCAACAGGATGAGCCTCTCCTCCTTCATCCAGATCTGGACCTCGAAGGATGGACGCACCTTCGAAAAGTGGAAGACTCTGAACGGAAGTCTCGGCGCTGGGCTCCACAACATAGGCATCAGCGGTGACAGCCGGGGCCATATCGACATAAATAAAAAGCAGTTCATCGGCTACGCCTATGGCTTGGACGAGAACGGCAATTCCTCATGGGGAAGGTGGAACACGAAATGGAACCCGTTGACAATCAGCAAAAAGCAGTAATCAATGATGAAACAGAATCATTATAAGACCCTATTCCTCACAGCCTTGGCGCTTGTGGTCATCAGCGCCGGAGCCTTTGCCCAACCCTCTGGTCGGGGCAGGATCAGGGACTTCGGTATTGATCCGGGAATATTCAAGCCGGGTCCTCTGAATGCCATAACGGATGTGCCAGGAGTCAAGGTCGGCCAGGTGACTATCGTCAAAGGCGATAATGTCCGGACCGGGGTGACGGCCATTGTCCCCCATGAGGGCAACCTTTTCAGAAAGAAATGTCCCGCCGCGATATTTGTCGGCAACGGCTTCGGGAAACTGGCTGGAGTGACTCAAGTCCAGGAACTTGGGAACATTGAGACACCGATCGTGCTGACCAACACCCTATCCGTGGCTCAGGGCATCGAGGGGGTGCTGACCTACACTCTCAGCCAAAAAGGGAATGAGGATGTCGGTAGTGTCAACGCCGTGGTCGGTGAGACTAACGACGGCCAGTTGAATGACATCCGAGGCCGCCACGTCACCTCTGAGGATGTGGTGCGGGCCATAACCGAGGCGAAAGGCGGGCCGGTGGAGGAAGGCTGCGTGGGTGCCGGCACGGGAACTGTCTGCTTTGGTTGGAAAGGCGGGATCGGCACTTCATCAAGAGTACTGCCCGCGGATCTTGGAGGCTACACGGTGGGTGTCCTGGTCCAGAGCAACTATGGAGGAATTCTCGAGATCAACGGGGCTCCTGTAGGGCGAAAACTCGGGCAGTATCTCTATCGTTCCAGCACAGAAAATTCTGATTATCAGGCTAATCCCGACGGATCCTGCATGATGGTCGTCCTGACAGACGCCCCTCTTGACGCCCGGAATCTGGAACGGCTTGCCAAAAGGGCCATGATGGGCATCGCCAAGACCGGAGGAGTCGCCTCAAACGGGAGCGGTGACTATGTCATCGCCGTGAGCGTCAACAAGGACAACCTTATCGATGAGGGCAGCGACTTTTACCGCCCTAAACTACTGCATAACAATGCGATGACTCCCCTCTTCGAGGCGGTCATTGAAGCCACCGCCGAGGCCGTCTGGAACTCCCTCTTCATGGCGACTGACACCCAGGGACGCAATGGACGCACCGCTCGGGCCATCCCCACCGACAAAGTACTTGAGATAATTCAGGGCAGATAAGAGAATATGAAAAAGACTTGCTTGGCTTTGATCGTCACGGGCTGTTTGATCCAGTCCCTGGCGTTTTCGCAAACTGTACGGGATAATGTCCTGAGGCCCGGTTTGGCTCATTTCGACGGTTTTCTTGGAGACCGGATCAACGGATGCGTCGAGAACCGCCTGATGTCACAGGACTTGGAGAAACTGCTATTCGCTTTCCGGGACAAGTCGGACGGCAAATGGGGCTTCCGGACCGAATTCTGGGGCAAATGGTACACCGCTGCCATGATGGGTTATGACTATTCCCCCACTCCGGCGCACAAAGCGGTCGTGGATGCGGCTGTACGGGGGTTAATCGCCACTCAAGGCGCTGATGGCTACATAGGCACCTATCCTGACGAATATCACCTCGGAGACTGGGACATCTGGGGACGTAAATACACCATCCTCGGGCTTCTGGCATATTATGACAGGACCAAGGACGCGACCGTTCTTGAAGCCGCCCGCAAAGCCGCCGACCACCTGATCCGTGAAGCCGGGCCGGAGAGCGGAGTGAATATAGCAGAAACCGGCTGGATCGGATGGAAAGGACTCGCGTCTTCCTCAGTGCTAGAGCCTATCGTCCTGCTCTACCAGCGGACCGGAGAGAAGCGCTATCTCGATTTCGCGGAATATATCGTCAATTCTTGGGAGTCACCCAACTCGCTCACACCCACCGGTTTACACCTTATTGAGGAAGCCCTGTCCGACAAGCCGATGTGGAAGATGTCCGGAGCGCCCAAAGCCTACGAGATGATGTCCTGTTTCGAGGGCCTAGTAGAGCTCTACCGCTGCACCGGCAAGGAGGAATACAAGAAGGCGGTCCTGAATCTTGTCCGCAAGATTGAAAGGGACGAGCTCATGATTGTCGGCACCGGATCGGTCGCTGAGATCTGGTGTCACGGCAAATTACATCAGAGCGAGCCTATCTACCAAGGCATGGAGACCTGTGTGACAGTCACTTGGATGAAGCTGGTTTACCAGTTGCTCAGGCTCACCGGAGACAGCCACTACGCCGACCTGCTGGAGCAATCTCTCTACAACGCTATGCTCGCCTCCATGACTCCCGACGGTAAGTGGTTCTCCTACTATTCCGGACTTATGGGCGAGAGGGTTTACAGCCACCAACAGTTCCCGGATGTGGGGATGAGTTGCTGCGTCGCAAACGGGCCACGCGGGCTTATGACAGTCCCGTTTTGGGCGGTGATGTCCTCGGAAGAAGGGCCTGTCATCAACCTTTACAGCGCCTCTCAGACCTCTATCCCGACTCCTGCTGCCCAGAATGTAAAAATCTCAGTCACAGGCTCTTACCCGGAAGGAAACACGGCCGCCATCGCCCTGGATATGGACAAAGAGGAGACCTTCACTCTGAAACTGCGTATTCCGGACTGGAGCCTCAAGACGGAAGTAATGGTCAACGGGAAGGCTGCCGGAAAGGCCAAAGCTGGGAAATACTTGAAAATCAAGCGCAAATGGCAC
>ONUG01000194.1:0-1697 GCA_900320965.1 uncultured Bacteroidales bacterium
CCGCAATTATAACCCTCTTCATCATAATCAGCACATTTATACTGTTCGTTTTTCGTCCGATGGCGCTCCCCTCCGGGGTACCACGTCGACTGGACTACTCGCATCGGCCATGCTCGGCCGCTCGCTAACTCGGGCCTGACGGCCCTCAGACAGACGCTCGCCTCTGGCCGGCCTGACCTTCGCTCGCTACGTCCATTCTCCTAGGCCCCCTTCGGGGACGCCATCGGACGATTGGGTACAGTGACGAGGTGTTATCCCCTGGAGGACCTGTCCACCCCCGGACAGGGGCAGGGGGTGGGGCCCGACGACAGCAAGCCTGAGCGAAGCGAAGACGATGATGGCGTTGGGAGGGGCTGGAGTGAGCGAAGCGAACGGAGTTCCGACAGGGGATAACACCTCGTCACATTACTTCGTGCCGAAGATTCGATCACCGGCATCACCAAGGCCGGGGACAATGTAGGCGTTGTCGTTGAGGCAATCGTCCACAGCAGCTGTGTAGATGTCCACATCCGGATGCTCGCTCTGGACCTTCTTTATACCCTCCGGCACACTCACAAGACACATCAACCTGATGTTCGAGCAACCCCTCTCCTTCAACATCGAAATGGCATCACAAGCACTTCCGCCAGTCGCCAGCATAGGATCAGTAACAATCACAAGACGATCCTGGATGTCCTCAGGAAGCTTGCAGTAATACACCACAGGCGTGTGAGTCTTCTCATCGCGGTACAAGCCGATATGACCTACCCTCGCCACCGGAACCAAAGACTGAAGGCCCTCAACCATGCCCAATCCAGCCCTCAGGATAGGAACGATGGCAAGCTTGCGGCCAGAGACCTCTTTCGCCGTCATTTTGCAAATCGGAGTCTCGATCTCGACATCCTCCAGGGGAATGTCCCTCGTGACCTCATAGCCCATCAGCAAGGAAATCTCCTTGAGGAGCTCCCTGAAATCCTTTGAACCAGTGTTCTTGTCTCTCATGATGGTCAGCTTGTGCTGGACCATCGGGTGGTTGATAACATGCAATAAGCTCATGATTGAAGTAATTAATATATAAACGTTTACAAAAATTCAACATCAGGCGAGGCCTTCCTTCCCATCTTCTTGCGGAAACTGTCCACCGATTTCATGCGGGTCTTCTCGATGTGCTCCCGGAACTTCGTCTCAGCGGACTGGGACAAATTCGGGAAACGTCCTCGCAACTTTTCTATCTGGTTGATTATGAACGCATCCATGTGCCTCTCTTTCTTGTCGGCATAGATGTCATCAAAGCCGATCATGATTCCTGTCTCGATCGCGTCGCCGAGCTCATCATTGATGCAAGACCCAAACATCTTCATCGCCCCGGAAGAGTTGATGTAGGAGTTGACAAGAGGAGGAATATTCGTTCCGAGCTTTCGGACTGCGTCCTTCAGGAGACGGTAATCCTTCTTGACATCATCTTCCCTCAGGATCAGGTCCATCAGCTTAGGGTTGTCCGCCACAAGAATCTCATTCTTAGGCCTGACCAAACCTTCGTTGTCGTTAAAATGCTTTTTAAGGAAATGTATTATAAGATTCCTCGCGGTGTGGTCGTAGGTAGGGTAGATGGTCATCTTCCCAAGGAAATACAAGGTCCCAGGATGGTTGAGGATGACCGAAGCGATCCCGTCCCAGAGATTGTCCATCGTGAAAACAGATTTCGCGCCGGCTTTGGA
>ONUG01000194.1:1740-5507 GCA_900320965.1 uncultured Bacteroidales bacterium
ACTCATCCGAGAATTTGTAGAGGTGGGAGGAGGTCAAGTTGGGCTGCCCGTCATCTTTGAGAGAGACGTTCTGACCGAGGATGAAGCGGTAGCCTCCGATGATAGCCTCGGCATCAGGGTCCCAGACAATCAGCTGGCTGTAAGGGACTTCCATCGTGTCGTACTCATCCAGATCTATTGATTTGCCGGAGCTGGCGCCAGCCTCCCTATAGGAGACCTCCCTGAGACGACCGATCTCCCGTACTGTGTTGGGAGAGTCTTTCCAGGAGACAACATAAAGAACATTGCCGCCTTTGTTTGTGTCCCCGAGCCTTTTGTCTGGGGTAAGCTCTGACTTGATCAGGGCTACATCCACAGGATCGATGATCTTTTCCATGGTTAATCCATAAGTTTCTTGTACTTGAAGCGCTTCGGTTCGGTGTTTCCGAGCCTTGCTTTTTTGTTCTCTTCGTATTCGGAATAGTTGCCGTCAAAGAACACGACTTTGCCGTCTCCTTCAAACGCAAGTATGTGGGTGGCTATCCTGTCCAGGAACCAGCGGTCGTGGCTGACGACCACGGCGCAGCCCGCGAAACTCTCCAGACCGTCCTCCAGAGCCCTTATCGTGTTGACATCCACATCATTGGTCGGCTCGTCGAGGAGCAGGACATTGCCCTCGTCCTTCAGGGTCAGGGCAAGGTGAAGCCTGTTCCGCTCGCCGCCGGAGAGGACTCCGCAAAGCTTCTCCTGGTCCGCTCCCGTGAAATTGAACCGAGACACCCAGGCCCGGGCGTTGATGTCCCTGCCTCCCAGCCGGACCCACTCGGAATTCCCGGCGATGGTCTCGTAGACGGTCTTGTCCGGGTCGATGCTTTTGTGCTGCTGGTCGACATAGGAGATCTTGACAGTCTCGCCGATGTCGATGGATCCGGAGTCTGGCTGCTCGATTCCCATGATAAGGCGGAAAAGAGTTGTCTTTCCGGCTCCGTTGGGGCCGATCACACCGACGATCCCCGCTGGAGGAAGGGCGAAAGAAAGGTGCTCGAACAACACCTTGTCGCCGAACGATTTGGTCACATCATTGAATATGATGACTTTATTGCCCAGCCTGGGGCCATTGGGAATGTAAATCTCGAGATTCTGCTCCTTCTCTTTCGTGTCGGCGGCGGCCAGTTTCTCGTAGGCCCCGAGCCTGGCTTTCTGCTTCGCCTGACGGGCCTTGGGAGCCATCCTGACCCACTCCAGCTCATGCTCCAAAGTCTTGCGCCGACGGCTCTCCTGCTTTTCCTCAAGGGCGAGCCTCTTGGTCTTCTGGTCCAGCCATGAGCTGTAGTTGCCCTTCCACGGGATTCCTTCGCCCCTGTCCAGCTCGAGGATCCATCCGGCGACGTTGTCAAGGAAGTAACGGTCGTGCGTCACGGCGATGACGGTGCCTTTGTATTGCCTCAGGTGGGCCTCAAGCCACTGTATGCTCTCCGCGTCAAGGTGGTTGGTGGGCTCGTCAAGGAGCAGTACATCAGGCTGTTGGAGAAGAAGACGGCAAAGAGCGACCCTCCTCCGTTCTCCTCCGGAAAGGGTTGAGACCTTGGCCTGGGGATCAGGGCAGTTGAGGGCGTCCATCGCCCTCTCGAGCTTCGAGTCGATCTCCCAGCCTCCGAGGTGGTCGATGGTCTCGCTGAGCTCTCCCTGGCGCTCGATCAGCTTGTTCATCTGGTCGTCATCCATAGGCTCCATGAACTTCATCGAGATCTCGTTGTACTCATTGAGGGCGTCCATGACCTCCTGTACGCCTTCCTGGACTACCTCCAGGACCGTCTTTGAGGGATCCATCTGAGGCTCCTGCTCCAGGTAGCCCACGGAATAACCCGGAGCCCACACTACCTCTCCCTTGTAGGACTGCTCCACTCCGGCGATAATCTTGAGCAGGGTGGATTTGCCGGAGCCGTTCAGTCCGATGATACCGATCTTGGCTCCGTAGAAAAAGGAAAGATAGATGTCCTTGAGGATCACCTTGTTATTGTTGGGAAGGGTCTTGCCGACCCCGCACATTGAGAATATTATGGTCTCGTCTGCCATGGCGTCTTGGTTAGCTGTTCTCTACAAAAATAATCAATTAATCAGAAAAAAGTCGTAAATTGTGAGAGTATTCGGAACAATCAAAAAAGCAAGTCATAATGAAAGCTAATTTCCAATCTCTTTTGCTGGCCGCGGCGCTTCTGGCGGCCTCGATCGTACCCTCGAAGGCTCAGATTCTCACCGGACCCCACGGATCCGAGGACATGAAGATCGGAGTCGCTGGCTTCAGCTACCGCAATTTCTCCATTGACGAGACCCTCGCGATGCTCCAGAGCATGGATGTCAAGTACTTGTCGATCAAAGACTGGTGGCTTCCCCTGGACTCGACCAAGGAGCAGATGGACGCGTTCAAGGCCAAGTGCGCCTCCTACGGGGTTGACGGCTACATCCTCGGTCCCATCTACATGAAGTCCAAGGAAGAGGTCGACAGGGCCTTCGCCTACACCCAGCGTTACGGGATCAAGATGTTTATCGGGGTCCCCGACTATGAGCTGATCGACTACGTCATCGGCAAGGTCGCCGAGACCGGGATCAAAGTCGCCATCCACACCCACGGACCGGACGGCGCCGCATTCCCGAGCATCTACAAGATTATGGAACTTGTTAAGGATCCGTCACTTGGCGTCGGATGCTGCCTCGACATGGGCCATTCTGTCAGGAGTGGTGAGGACATCGCCAAGATCGTGAAGAAATACCACAAATGGATCTATGACGTCCACATCAAGGACGAGACGGCTCCCTCCAAGGAAGGCAACACTTGGGAGATGGGCAGGGGAGTGATCGACTTCCGCCCGATCGTGAAAGCCTTAAGGAAAGTCGGTTACAAAGGCGTCCTTTCCATTGAGTTTGAAAAGAACGGTGACAACCCCCATCCTGGAGTCGCTGAGTCGGTGGGTTATCTCCGCGGAATCCTAGACGGAACCAAATAGTATTCAGACAGATGAAACGTTTGTTGACAGTGTTTGCCGCCTTTTCTCTGGCGGCTGGAGCCTTCGCCCAGGACGGGCTGTACAAGGTCAAAGATGTCTTGGAGCCCCTTCCTGGAGGAAAGGCCAAGATGGAAGGATACTTCGAGGATGACATCCTCAACAGCCAGAATAACTGGGCAAAGGGAGTCATGCCTTACGAGAATGTGATCGAGTTCTTCCGCTCGGGAAGGAAGCAGTTCGCCCTCGGGGAGATGATCGGGAAGAGCCTCAGGACAAATTCCCTGCTCTGGCGTTACACGAGGGATAAAGAGTTGAAGGATATCACCAAGGAGGCGGTCTATTCGCTCCTCTCCACCGCCAAGTCCAATGGCTCGATCAGCTGTACTCCTGTCGATCAGCAGCCCGGAGACAAGGATGGGGACATCTGGGAGAGGAAATATGTCCTTCTGGGACTGAGCCAGTACTATTGTGATGTCGAGAAGGATCCGGTTGTCCTTGAGGCTATGGAGAAAGAAGCCAGGTCCGTCATGGACCAGGTTGGCCCGGCACCGAAGAAGAGTGTGACCGAGCTCGGTTGGAGTTCCACGAAGATCGAGTCATCCTCGATCCTGGAGCCTTTTATGAGGCTTTATTTCATAACCGGCAAGAAGGAATATCTCGACTTCGCGACCTACATCGTCCAGTCCGGAGGCAACAAGGGAAGCGACATCTTCTCTTTGATCAGCGCCGGGACGCCCCTCCGGGAAGTCGGCAAACCTTACCCCAAAGCCTACGAGATGACCT
>ONUG01000084.1 GCA_900320965.1 uncultured Bacteroidales bacterium
AGGATTGACGGCAGCATCAGTCTGGATGAAGGACTCGATCTGCAGGGTGGTCTTTTCCCTAGGATCGTGGGCCATCTGGCGTCCCTTCGCACTTACGATACCGGCCGTGATGGTGGAACGGAGCTGGTAACCCAGAGGGCTTCCGACCGCGAGGACCCATTCACCGAGCCTGAGCTTGTCGGAATCGCCGAACTGAAGGGTCGGGAGGCCGCTTGCATCGATCTTGATCAGAGCCACATCGGTAGCCGGATCGGTACCGATAACGCTTGCCTCATAGGTCTTGTTGTCATTGAGGGTCACGTTGATCTTGGTTGCATTCGCGACCACGTGGTTGTTGGTCACGATGTAGCCGTCCTGACGGATTATGACACCCGATCCGCTGCCCTGGACCTGCCTGGACTGAGGTGTGCTTTCTCCGAAGAAGAAACGGAAGAAAGGATCGTCGATCTGGTATTGCTGGGTGGCTGTCACTTCAACATATACGACCGCCTCGACAGCAGCCTCTGCAGCATAGGTCAGGTCAGGATAATCGGACTGTGCCAGATTGACAGTCCTGGTAACGGTACCATCTTGCACCAATGTCGTTTTTTCAGACTCACCGACGTTCGCCGCCTTGACGACGCCGTAAGCTGCCAGTACGCTCAAAAGCACTGACAGCAGCACTGTGATAAAACCTTTTTTCATTTCTGACATATTGTTTTTGTTTAGATAGAATTCCGGGTCTTTGATTTTTCAAATAAGATGCCACGGAATGTCAGATTATTCATGGATTATTATTATATTTGCGTAATTGCACGAATAATTAAAAACACGGAAATATGAAATTCAACGTCTCCAGTACAGAACTCCTCAAAGGACTGATGAACATCTCGAAGGCCATTCCTGCAAAGTCTGCCCTTCCTATCCTCGAGAACTTCCTGTTCGACCTCAAGGGCAACATCCTTGAAGTCACGGCTTCGGATTCTGAACTCACCCTCAGGACCGAGATTGAAGTGGACACCACGGAAGAGGAAGGCAAGATCGCAGTCCCTGCAAGACATATCATCGACCTCCTGAAGGAACTCCCTGACCAGCCTGTAGCCATCAGGACCGTCAGCGACACTTCCATCGAGTGCAACTGGACAAGCGGTAATTCCGTGCTCCCGTTCTTCCCTGCCGAGGATTATCCTGAAATCAAGGGCGCAGGAGAGGATGCCGAGAAGATCGACTTCCCTGCCGACTGCCTCATCGAAGGCATCAACAGCACCATCTACGCCACGGCTGACGATGAAATCAGGCCGGCCATGAACGGTATCTATTTCGACTTCGACACGGAATCGACCACCCTTGTGGCTTCCGATTCCCACAAGCTCATATGCTACACCGCCAGTGAGGTCAAGGCTCCCCAGAAGTGCTCCTTCATCCTTCACAAGAAGCCGGCGGCCGTGCTGAAGTCCATCGTGGACAAGAGCAAGGACAACGTCGAGATCACATTCGACTCCAGCACCGTCGTGTTCGCTTTCGACAGAACCACGATGGTCTGCAGGCTGATTGTCGGGAAGTACCCCAAGTACCGCGACGTGATCCCTCAGAACAACTCCTCCATCTTGAAGATCGACAGAGTATTGTTCCTGAACACTGTACGCCGTGTGGCCGTGTGCGCCAACAAGGCCTCCAACCACATCAAGCTCGACCTCAAGCCCGGCCAGATGGAGATCACCGCCCAGGATCTGGGCTTCGCGATAGCCGCCTATGAGAAGGTCGCTTGCGACTACAACGGAGCCGAGCTTTCCATCGGCTTCAAGTCGACCTTCCTCGGGGAGATCCTCTCCAACATGAGCTGCGAGACCGTCGTGATGAAGTTCGCCGATGCCCGCAGGGCCGCTTTGATCGTCCCGTCCGAGGAGGACGCCGCTAGCGAGAAGATTTGCGGCATCCTGATGCCGATAATGGTCCAGTAGTTAACTGATCGTAGCCGTGGATCTTAATCTTAAAAGGCCCCTGCTGTTCTTCGACATCGAGAGCACGGGGCTTAATATTGTTACAGACAGCATAGTCGAGCTGAGTTTCGTCAAGGTCTTTCCTGACACCCACCACGAGACTAAGACGTGGAGGGTCTGCCCTTGGGACTATTCCGCCGGAGTCCAGAAGAAGATGGATCCGAAGGCCTCGGAGGTCAACGGAATCAAGGACGAGGACCTTGTCGGGGAGAAAAAGTTCATCCAGATTGTCCAGGAAGTCGTTGATTGGCTTAGGGATAGTGATCTTGCCGGGTTCAATTCCGCCAAGTTCGACCTGCCGATGCTGGCTGAGGAGATCGAGAGGGTCAGGGCGTATTGCGTAAGGCGTCTGGGCGACCCCAAAGTCTCTGAGTCCAACAAGGCTAAGGCCAAAGAGATGCTCGACTCGCTTGATGTCGACTTACATTCGAAGCTGATGGTCGATGTGCAGACCATCTACCACTACATGGAGCCTCGCAACCTAAGGGCCGCTTACCGCTTCTATTGCGGGGGCGAGGATTTCGAGAATGCCCACACCGCGGAGGCTGACACCCTTGCGACCTACGAGGTCCTTAAAGGACAGTTGGAGATGTACCAGAAGCCTGACAAGTACCATGAGGTCGCTCTGAAGAACGATGTGGATTTCCTTTCCGGTGTTGCGGGAAGGCCCAGGACGGTCGACTATGCGGGACGTCTTCTTACGGGGCCGGACGGGGAGCCTGTGATCAGTTTTGGGAAGCACAAAGGGAAGACCGCCAGGAGTGTCTATGAGTCTGAGCCGGCGTATTTCGCCTGGATCGAGAATGGTGAGTTCACGATGGACACCAAGAGGCAGTTCGCGCTTTTGAAGGAGCGTTTCGATCACGAGCGCAAGGAGGCGTTGAGCAAGCCGCTTGAGGGGGATGATCTGAGTGATGCGGTGGCGAGGCTGAAGGGGAAGTTCCAAGGAGGAAAGTTATTCTAAATGAGATATTTCTGTCTTCATATATTGCTTTTTGCCGCTTTAGGGGTGCTTTTGTGTTCCTGCGGCGGGAAGCATGTGGATGGCGACATTGGTGATGCTTCTGAGCCGCTTTATTTGAGAATATCTGAAAGACCTCAGGGGGGATGGATCGCTGTGTCCGTCTCCCCTTTTGACGGCTCATCTGACACCCTTGTGATCGATCGGCCCATGACCAACATCATTGTCATGAGCACCTCACACTACGGTTTCCTCGACGCCCTCGGCCGCACCGACATCATCTCCGGCATCTCCGGTCCCGACTTCCTCTTCTCCGGAGAAAAGGCCTACGAGACCAGCTCTGGTGGCTCGACCGCCCTCTTCGGCAGTAGGCAGGCTCTGACAGTCCGGACTCCTCGCTTCGCTCGGTCCCTCCCATCTCTCGGAGAGATCGTGAAGGCAAGCCTTCACCTCCTCTCCTTCGATCTGGGCCCCTCCCTCTTGCGTGACGAGGGCGTCCACGGTCCGGACTTGCCAGACCTGCCTACTGCCGCCGATCAGGGAGAAGCTGTAGGTGTCAGTCCGGATGGAGGGGGGACCGGAGCGGAAAGAAGTGAAGCGAGCGGTGGAGCCGAGCGGTCCCTGAGCGAAGTCGAAGGGCGGAGCGAGGCGGTCGAGACGCCAGTCGACGTCGGGTACGACGGTGCGCCGGACTACGAGAAGATCGTGGCGCTGGGGCCGGAGGTGGTGCTGACGTATGCTGTGTCGGGAGCGAAATCGCAGTTTGTCTCCAGGCTGGAACAACTTGGCATCAAAGTATTTACGGTCAACGAACACCTTGAACGGCACCCACTTGCCAGAGCCGCCTACATCCGCCTGTTCGGCGCCCTTTGCGGCCAGATGGACGCCGCCGACTCTTTGCTGGCAGAAGTAAAAGATAACTACAACGCCATCACCGACGCGGTAAAAAAACTCGGCGGACAAACCAGGAAGGTACTTCTGAATATTCCCTACAATGACCAATGGTTCGTCCCAGCCAGCGACAACTACCTGACCGCCATGATACAAGACGCCGGCGGAACCGTGCTCGGAACCGAAGAGGGCAAAGCTGCATCAAGCGTCATGTCTGTCGAAAAAGCATATTCACTGAGCAAAGGCGCCGACTGCTGGCTCAACATCGGATGGTGCCGCACGATTGACGACCTTCTGGGAGTCAATCCTATATTCAAAGAAATGCTCGACAACATCAAGAGCAACGCCCTCGAACTCGGCTATGGAAGCTACCCGGTGGTCTGGAACGACAACAAGAGAATGAACCCCAAGGGAGGCAACGACATCTGGCAGAGCGGCGTGGCCCGCCCTGATCTCGTCCTAAGGGATTTGTCAATCATCCTGCATCCGGACAACCAAGGTGAAGCCTCCAAGACAATCTACTACAGACTAATAAATTAAATAAACGACAATATGGGAAAGTACAATTTTGACGAGATGACCGTCAGACGCGGCACAAACTGCGTGAAATGGGACGCCGAGAGCCCCGCTGGGCCTATAGGCGAGGATGTCATCCCCCTCTGGGTGGCCGATATGGACTTCAAGGTCGCACCGGAGATTATAGAGGCTCTGCGCCGTAGGGTTGATCACGGAGTATTCGGCTACACACACATTCCCGACAGCTACTACGAAGCCGCCATCAACTGGTGGGAGCGCCGCAGAGGCTGGCACACGGAAAAAGAATGGTACCTGCCGATCGACGGGATCGTACCGGGGATGAGCGTCGTCATAGAGGCATTGACCCACTACGAGGTCGACGCCGAAGGCAACGTCGCCCGGAAGCCGAACGGAGGCAAAGGCCCGAACGGGGAACTGCCGAAGGTGATCATCCAGTCCCCCGCCTACAACTGCTTCTTCTCCTCGATCCGCAACAACGGCTGCGAGATCTCAGCCAACAAGCTGATCTACGACACAGAAGGTGACCAGGCGACCTGGTACATTGATTTTGAGGATCTTGAGAAAAGGGCCGCCGACCCGATGGCCAAGGTACTGCTGTTCTGCAACCCCCACAACCCCTGCGGAAGAGTCTGGCCCAAGGAAGACCTCCAGAAGGTTGCTGAAATCTGCCGCCGCAACGGAGTCATCATCGTCAGCGACGAGATCCACTGCGAGCTGGAGATGCCAGGGTACCACTTCACTCCGATGGCCACGATCGACCAGGACAACACAATCACCATGAACTCCCCCAGCAAGTCCTTCAACATCGCCGGTCTGGGAATATCCAACATCATCACGAACAATCCCGCATGGCGGAAACAGATCGACAGGGTCATCAACATCTGGGAGCATTGCGACCTCAACCCCTTCGGCGTGATCGCCCTTCAGGCGGCCTACAACGAGGGTGAGCAGTGGATAAAGGAACTGATGGAGTACCTCCAGGGCAACTACAGGATGCTCACTGAATATTTCGAGAACGAGCTGCCAATGTTCCCTGTCAGCAAGGTCGAGGGCACGTACCTCGCATGGGTAGATGTCACGGCCATAGACATGCCTTCGATGGAGATCGAGAAGAGCCTCATCGAGAACGAGAAAGTCTGGATCAACGGTGGCAAGATGTACGGTCTCGATGGTTTCATGAGGATCAACATGGCTTGTCAGAGGGCCAGGTTCAAGGAGGCCATCGAGCGCATCGGCAAGGGCTTTAAGAGACTTCTAAAATAACTAGAGATGAAAAGGTTAGTCTCCTTGGCAGCCTTGGTTGCCATGTCGTTTAGCTTGTCTCTGGCCGGTGGTTCGACTCCGCTCACCAACCGGTCCCAATCGCTCACCAACCGGTCCCTGAGCGGAGCCGAAGGGCCGTTGGACTTCACCAAGACACTCCGCCTGAGCTACATCTTCAGCGGCACCGACAAGACCCAATCCATCACCCTCGCCGAGCTCTGCTCGATCGACGGATGGGCCGGCAAAAGAGTTAACCTCGACAAGGTCCCAGTCAGAGGCAACGGCCAGCTGACAATGCGAGTCAAAAGCTCGGAAGGCGCTGGTTTTGACAAGGTTGTGTTCAAAACATCCTTCTCCACCCTATTCCAGGAATGGCAGCCGACCGAAGAAGCCACGAAACTCGCCAAGGGATTCGAGAACGTGTTTCTGGCTCCCATGCCCGCAGAACCGGCCGAAGTCACCATCCAGCTATTCGACTTCAAAGACGGCCACGTCAGCTGCGAATATTCCCACATCGTGGACCCGTCCGACATCCTGATCAGGCCGGTTGGAAAGAACCCGGTGCCCCACGAGTGGATCTGGAAAGGAGGTGAGGCTCTGGACTCTGACCCGAAATGCGACGAGAGGATCGATGTGGCGATTGTGGCGGAGGGTTACACCGAGGCTGAGATGGGGACCTTCATGGCGGACGCCAAAGAGGCGATGGAAAGCCTCTGGGCCCATGAGCCATTCGGAGCGATGAAGGACAGGTTCAACATTGTCTGCGTCAAAGCACCGTCGAAAGACAGCGGAGTCAGCGTTCCGAGAGAAGGCCTCTGGAAAGAGACCGCAGTGGGGTCCAATTTCGACACATTCTACACCGAGCGTTACCTCACGACCCTGCACTTGTTCCAGCTCCATGACGTCCTGGCCGGTATTCCCTATGAGCACATCGTAATCCTCGCCAACACAGACACTTACGGCGGAGGAGGAATCTACAATTCGTACACCCTCACAACTGCCCACCACCCCGGGTTCAGACCGGTTGTGGTCCATGAGTTCGGCCACAGCTTCGCCGGACTTGCCGACGAATATTACTACGACGACCAGTACTCGGAATATTACTACCCCGATGTCGAACCCTGGGAGAAGAACATCACGACGATGGCGGATTTCGAGTCAAAGTGGAAGAGCCTCAAGGGCAAGAAATTCTCAAGCGACGACACCTCGATCGATTGGAGGGGCAAGAAGACTGTGGGCAAAAAGACAGCCGTCGACCTCTACGAGGGCGGCGGCTATCAGAGCAAGGGTGTCTGGAGAGGATTCCCGGACTGCCGGATGAACACCAACTCCTACCCGTCTTTCTGTCCTGTCTGCCGTGACGCGATCAGGTACATGATCAACTTCTACACAGCAGAAACAACTGATTAATAGAGCTTTGAGCTCACGACAGTGCTGACGAAGTTCATGCTGACCGTGGGCTCGAAACGGGCCACGACCTCGCCTTTGGAGTCGACCAGGAACTTTGTGAAGTTCCACTTGATGTCGGGTTTGGAGGCATAGTCGGGGTCACGTTTTTTCATCATCTCATCCATGAACTTGGCCTGGGTTCCGTTGCCGAAGCCTTTGAATCCCTGCTTTGACTTCAGGAAAGCGAAAAGAGGATCCTCATTCTCCCCGTTCACATCGATCTTGTCAAACTGGGGAAAGGTCGTGTTGTACTTACCGGTGCAGAACTCATGAATCTCGGAGATGTCTCCGGGAGCCTGCTCGCCAAACTGGTTGCAAGGGAAATCAAGGATAACGAGCCCTTTGTCCTTGTACTTGTCGTACATCTCCTGAAGCTCCTCATACTGAGGGGTAAAGCCGCACTTCGTGGCGGTGTTGACAATCAGCAAGACCTTACCTTTGTAATCGGAAAGGGAAACCTCTTTCCCGTCCATGTCTTTCACTTTGATGTCATAAATGCTCTGGGCGCTCATGACCGTAGAGATAGCGAGGGCCGCAAGAGCCATGGCGAAAATCTTAAGTCTCATCGTTTTATATAAATTGTAATATCCAAGAAAATAAACACTGCAAATCAAATACCACCGCCGTCAATCGGGAAAGTGGCCTTGACAGGCCAGGAGATCGCCTTCTTTATCCGGTAAGGAGCCTCGGCCCTTATGTCGCGCACATGGCCGCCGAACATCACCTGATAGTTCCCTGCCGCAGCCTGCCACTCATTGGCTGACTCGTTGAAAGAAGCCAGGGAATAGTTGTCGACCTTGACGGTTATAGTCTGGCTCTCACCCGGAGCGAGAAGCCGTGTTTTGGCGAAGGCCTTGAGTTCCCTGTCAGGCTTGTCAATTCCACCTTCAGGGGCGCTCACATAGACCTCAACGACCTCCTTACCGGCCACAGTGCCGGAGTTGGTGACAGTCACAGAGGACTCAAAACCATCCTGGAGAGCCTTCAGAGCAGGTTTTGAATATGAGAAAGTAGTGTAGCTCAGACCATATCCGAAGGGATAGGACTCCTCCACCCCACGGGTGATGAAATGGCGGTAACCGACCCATATTCCTTCAGCGTAATCAGTGAAGTCGACATCCTTCTGGGCGGCCCGGCGACCCCACCCGAAACGGTTCTGGGTAGGAGTGTAGTTGTACGGGAAATTGGCGGAGGAAGGATGGTCAATGAAGTTGACCGGGAAAGTCATCGGAAGTTTACCCGACGGGTTGGTCTTTCCGGTGAGAATGTCAGCGATGGCGTTGGCGCCTTCCTGTCCGGGAGACCAAGGTAAGAGAATGGCGTCGGCGAGACCCTTCCAAGAAGCGGTCTCGATCACGCCGCCCACGTTCAGGATAACGACAACCTTCTTGCCCTTGGCCCGGAAAGAAGTGCTGACGTTCTGCAGCAGCTCTCTCTCGACCTGTGTCAACTCGAAGTCATCCATCTGTTTGCGGTCGGCTCCCTCACCGGCATTGCGCCCGAGGACCACGACAGCAACGTCATCCGCCTCAGCCTCAGCCTGGATCGCCGCCGCGGGAATGGCGACCTCTGAGAGCTTGGAACTGCCCCAGAACGACCTTCCGGCACCAGCGGTCAAGCCTTTCAAAGCGGCATCGTAAGATTTATATTCCTTGTAATATTCCTTCAGAGCCTTGTCCAGGGTGAAACCGGCACCTTCAAGGGCGTCCACCATGTTGACGACATAAGCCTTATTGACATTGCCGGAACCAGTTCCTCCGGCCACGAAGTCAATCGAGGATATGCCATAGAGGGCGATCTTCTCCCCTCCCTTTAAGGGCAGGGTCCCGGACTCGTTGCGAAGCATCACGATCGACTCCCCGGCAGCCTCGCGCGCCACGGCGGCATGGGCCTTGAGATCAGGAGCATCGGAATATTTGTAGCCCTTGAATCTGGGAGTTTTCACAATGTAGTTCAGCATGTTCCGCACATTCCTGTCAAGTTCTTCCGTGGTGAGCTTACCTTCCTGGACTGCGGCGACAATGCGGTCGATCTCGTTCTGGTTGCCGGGTTCCATCAGGTCGTTGCCGGATTTGGCGGACTTGACCGTGCCTTCCTTGCTGCCCCAGTCAGTCATGACGATCCCGTCGTAGCCCCACTCTTCACGCAGGACCGTGGTCAGCAACTCTTCTTTCTGCTGGGTGTACTCACCATTGAGCTTGTTGTAGGATGACATGACTGTCCAGGGATGTCCTTCTTTAACGGCAATCTCAAAGTTCTTGAGGTAGATCTCCCTAAGAGCCCTGGGGCTGATCCGGGCGTCGTTCTCGTTGCGGTTTGTCTCCTGGTTGTTGGCGGCGTAGTGCTTGATCGAAGTACCTACTCCATTGCCCTGGATGCCCCTGACATAGGCAGCGGCCATCTTTCCGGACAGGAGCGGATCCTCGGAAAAATACTCGAAGTTGCGACCACAGAGAGGGTTGCGGTGGATATTCATGCCGGGGGCCAGAAGGACATCCACTCCGTACTCGAGGACCTCGTTGCCCATCGCTGCGGTCACTTTCTCGACGAGATCCGTGTCCCACGAACTGGCGAGGAGCGTTCCCAACCGGCAGGTCCATCGGCAAGGAATGTACCGGTGATACCGAGCCGTTCGATAGGGCGAGTGTTGCCGGCGGCTCCGGGAACCTGCGCCGCCGTGCCGGAAGTCACTCCGTTGACGATGGCTGCCCTGGCTCCACCGACCAGAAGGGTGGCTTTCTCCTGCAAGGTCATAGCCTTGAGGATCTCATCAATGTTGTCTTGACGCAACTTGGGCTGGGCCCCCAAGAGTACGCCGGCTCCCATCAGAGCCATAATCATTAATGCCTTTCTCATAAATGGTTTGTGTTACATGTTATTAATCAGAGAGATTGAAAAGTCTTGAAGGTGTGGTGCGGGGAAGGGTCTGGAGGTTGGTTATGTCTTTGGCGTGGAGACCATTGCCAGCCGGAATCGAGCGCAGGGCGTCGGCGGTCGCCTCGAAAGCCAGAGCGGGTGTGTTGTTGTTCTCGCTCAGGTGGCAAAGAAATATGTGCCTGAGGCCTGGATGCCAGAAACACTTCACGGCGGCGGCGCACTCATCATTGGAAAGGTGGCCGTTACCCTTGCAGATCCTCATCTTAAGCTCGTGCGGGTACGGTCCCCCTATGAGCATCCCAGGATCATAGTTCGATTCGAAGACAACTGCGTTGGCCTTTGAGGCATATTCAAGAGCCTCCTTGGTCACTCTTCCGGCATCTGTCATAAGGAAAAACTTATTCCCGTCCCAATCAATGAAATAGCCGACAGTCTGAGTAGCGTCATGAGGCACGACAAAATACCTCACAGAAGGGTTGGGCGCATCGTCATTCCCCAGATCCAGGATCGATTCCTCCTCTTCAAGGACGCGCCGGCACGGGGCTATCCAATCCATCGTGAAAGTGTGATGGGCAAGGGCACGGTGCAACTCGGCAGTCGCATGCGATCGTAGTGCCACCTACGGCTAAGGGAAGCTCGGCAGTCGCATAGACCGGTTTCTTCATGTGCTTGCACCAGGATCCCAGATGCCGGATGTGGTCAAGGTGGTCGTGAGTGACAAGGATCGCCTGGAATGAATCAAGACTGAAACCTCTCTCCAAGAGCAGTTTCTTAAGCCTCCTGAGACTGACTCCGGCATCAATCACTATTCCCTTGCTTCCATTATGGAGAAAGTAGCAATTGCCGCTGCTGCCGCTCGAAAGGCTCATGAACTCAAGCATCAGTTCTTCTCCTCCTCACAATATTTTGAGATGACACTGTAGGCGTCAGAGACTCCCAGCTCGCCTGCCCTGGACAAGTCGATACAGCCTTTCTCCTTGTCTTTCAAATAGATAAGGACAAGTCCTCTGTTAAAGTAAGCGTCACCCATGTAAGGGAAGACACTGATGGCCTTGGTGTAGTTGTCGACGGACTCGACAAACTTGGAAGAGAGGCAGTAAAGGTTGCCGAGGTTGAAATAAATGTACGGAACCCCAGGCAGGAGCTTGTCCGCCGACAGCATGTCTTCGATGGCTTCGGAATAGTCGTAAGTCCGGCTAACCTGGTCCCTGACCCTCGCCCTGGTGGCTCCCTGGTCGTCCATGGTCAAGGTCTGGACGCTGTTCTCAATCGAGGAGATGAAGTCGATCATCTCGGCCCTCAGGACTCCCCTGTTGAGATAGTAGAACGCTTTGTAATATTCCGAATATACTCCTTCGGAAGAGGAGTTGACAGCGGCGTCGAACTGGTTCAAAGCGGTCGAGAACTGCTTTGACTGGACACTGTACAATCCCCGGATAAACTGTCTGTCAGCTTCAGTGAGACTCTTCGGGTCACCAGCGGAGAGATAGGTGTCCCCATAGAGCATGGTCTCGATTCCCTGGTCGACGGAGAACTTGGGGATGGAGTCGGAATTGGAGATGGCGATGTTGACCGGGGCATCTGCTATAAACTTATCAATCAGCAGGTTCTCATACCTATGACGAAGAGCCACAGCCCCGATGTCCTTGCTGGCGGAGAGGCTGAACTTGTACAGCGGCCGCAGGCGGATGTTGATGTCCCTGTTCTGCAGCAGCTCGTTGTCAAAGCCTTTCTTGGCGAAGTCGGCGTCCAGGGCGATCAAGGAACTGTATTTCTTGGTGGTGTCGGCAAAAGAGGCCTGATCTCCGGCTGTCTTGGCCCGGTACTCCCGGACCTTCTTCTGGGCCGTGTCATAATCTTGCTTGGAAGACTTTGTCCTACCGAGCATATTCTTGACATAGGACCGGTTCAGGTAAGCCTTCGCGAAATCCGGATACAGCTCGATCGCCTTGTCGTAGTCGTCCAGGGCGTCCAACCAGCGTCCCATCTGGATGAAATAAGATGCCCTGTTGTAGTACGCCAGAACGTTGTCCGGGTTGATGTTGATGACATGGTCCATGTCGGCCAGAGCATCCTCGAAATTACCCACCTGGGCGCTGATAAGACTGCGGTTGTAAAGAGTCAGGGCGTTGCCCGGCTCTTCCTTGAGCACCCTGTTCAGGTCCGCCATGGCTGAATTGTAGTCGAATGACTCGTAGTACATCAGGGCCCTGTTGAAATAGGCGAAGGTGTTGGTGGTGTCCAGTGAGATCGCCTTGTCCATGTCAGCGATGGCTTCTTTGTATCTCTTCTGGAGAGCGTAGACCCTACCCCTTCTAATGTACCCTTCAGGATCGAAACGGTCCAGCTGGATGGCCCGGTTGTAGTCGGAGAGGGCTTTGGTCGTGTCACTTAGGAACAGGTACGACGCCCCTCGGTTAAGGTATGCGGACGGGTCCTTGGGCTCCTTCCGGATGTACTTGTCAAAATCGCTGACGGCGTTCTCGAACCTCTGGGCCAGGAAGTTGGCGACTCCCCGGCTGAAGTAGAGGCCGATCAGCCCGGGACGGTACGGAACAAGGCTATGCCCGAGCTCAACTGCGAAACGCTGTCCGTCACCAACCGAGCCAAGCTTGGGGTAGCTGACGCCGCCGGTCGCCAGCAGGACGTTCTCGGCGCAGATGGAGAAGTTCCTGGTCGCCACGACAAAACCGGACTTCATGGGCTCGATTCCCACGACCGGGCAGTTCGAGATAATCGGCACGCCGCTTTCGCGCAGCACCTTCGTCAGTCGTCTTGTATCGATGCCTGTGATGGCAGGAATCTTCTCCCGTTTTAGCCAAGAGGCCAAACTCTCGCGAGCATTCCAGTGCGAATACGTCTC
>ONUG01000025.1 GCA_900320965.1 uncultured Bacteroidales bacterium
AAAACAAAGAAGCAGATTTATTCCTGATATACAATGAGAACAAGGGGAGAATAGAGCCGTATGTTTATCCGATACTGACTTTTGGGATCAAGGACAGCGAATTAGAATAGGGATTGTACCCAAAAGGCGCTTAGCCATAATCAGGACAATCAGGAGAACATAATAAAACTGCCATCGCATTTCTAATCTTGCGATGGCAGTTTTATTTGTATGACGAAAGAGATTTTCTTAGTATATTTGTGGGATTATGTAAAGTTTCGAAGGAAATGAGCGAATTGACAAGAACAAAGGTGAAAGACCTACTCAAAGCAGCACCTGGAATAGAGGTTCTGGCTAAGGGTTGGGTAAGGACAAAAAGAGGTAACAAACAGATCAAATTCATCGCCCTGAATGATGGATCGACTGTCCACAACATACAAGTCGTGGCGGACATGGCCAATTTCGACGAGAGTCTCATCGCCAAAGTCACGACAGGCGCCAGCCTCGCCGTAAAAGGCAAACTCGTGGAGTCCGTCGGTAGCGGTCAGGCTGTTGAGATCCAGGCATCGGAGATTGAGGTTCTGGGAGAGTGCGACCCGATGAGGTATCCCCTCCAGAAAAAGGACACTTCCCTGGAATATCTCCGCACCGTGGCCCACATGCGCCCCAGGACCAACACATTCGGAGCGATTCTGAGGATCCGTCACTCGATGGCCTTCGCTATCCATAAGTTCTTCAACGACAAGGGTTTCGTGTACCTCAACACGCCTCTTATCACCGAGTCGGATGCCGAAGGCGCCGGCGACATGTTCCAGGTCACAACTCTCAATCTCGAGAATGTACCTAAGAAGGACAATGGCAAGGTAGACTTCTCAAAGGACTTCTTCGGCAAGAAGACCAGCCTGACCGTCAGCGGCCAGCTTGAGGGTGAGCTCGGCGCGACAGCGGTCGGCGAGATCTACACCTTCGGGCCGACTTTCAGGGCAGAGAACTCCAACACCCCAAGACACCTCGCCGAGTTCTGGATGATCGAGCCGGAAATGGCTTTCTACGACATCAATGACAACATGGTCCTCGCCGAGGAGTTTGTCAAATATCTTGTCCAATATGCGCTTGACAATTGCATGGACGACCTCACATTCCTCAACAACAAGTACGATGAGGGCCTCATCGAGAGACTCCGCAGCGTTCTTGGCATTGAGTTCCAGAGACTGACCTACACCGATGCCGTGACGATCCTCGAAGAGGCTGTCAAGAACGGCACCCAGTTCGAGTTCCCGGTCAGCTGGGGCACCGACTTCCAGAGCGAGCACGAGAGGTACCTGGTCGAGAAGCATTTCGGCAAGCCGGTCATTCTCACCGACTTCCCGCAATCGATCAAGGCCTTCTACATGAAACAGAACGACGGATGCGTCCCCGGAAGGGAGACCGTAAGGGGCATGGATGTCCTGTTCCCGAAGATCGGTGAGATCATCGGCGGTTCCGAGAGGGAAGCCTCCCTGGAGAAGCTCGAGCGCAGGATCACCGAACTCGGAATGAGCCGCAAGAACCTCGAGTGGTACATTGACACCCGCCGCTTCGGAACTGTTCCCCACAGTGGCTTCGGGCTGGGATTCGAGAGGCTGCTTCTCTTCGTCACCGGAATGTCCAACATCCGTGACGTCATCCCCTTCCCGAGGACTCCCAAAAACGCCGAATTCTAATAATCAACGATATGTTAGTCATAGGAATAGCCGGTGGTTCCGGCTCAGGAAAAACCACGGTGGTCAACGCGATCACAAGCAGGCTCAAGGAGAAAGTCGTGATCATCCCGCAGGACTCCTACTACAAGGATTCCAGCCATCTTCCCATGGAAGAAAGGCAGCAGATCAATTTCGACCATCCGGACGCCATTGACTTCAAGCTTCTCTGCCAGCAGCTCGCCGAGCTCAAGGAGGGGAAAACCATCGAGCAGCCGGTATATTCCTACATCACATGCTCCCGCTCAAAGACGGAGACTGTCAGGGTGGCTCCCGCTGACGTGATCATCATCGAGGGTATTCTCATTTTCTCCTGCAAAGAGCTCCGCGACCAGATGGACATCAAGATATTCGTGGATGCGGATGATGACGACCGTCTGATGAGAGTCATGGCAAGGGACATCCTTGAGAGAGGCAAGACCGTGGAGACCGTCATCGAGCGCTACACAAAGACAGTCAAGCCGATGTACCTCCAGTTCATCGAGCCCAGCAAGCGGTACGCTGACATTATCATCCCGCAGGGAGGCCACAACCAGGTAGCGATCAACATGATCTCAGCCACAGTGGAGAAATCCCTCAGGGAGAAGAAGAAAGAGGAGGCGAAGTAGGCCTATGCGCGGCGAGGACAAGGCAGGACTTTACATCACGGTGATATTCCATCTGGTGATTATCATCGTGCTTCTGGCTTGTCAGATAGGAGCCGCCATGAAGGGCGAGAACACCTTCGTCCTCGACTTCACCAAGCAGGAAGAGGTCGAGAAAAAGAAGGCTGAGGAGAATTTCAAGGAAGAAGTCAGCGACAGGCTCGACCAACTTCTGGCCTCAGCGTCAGGTGTGCCGATCCGGAATATCGCGGTGGACAGGAGTTCCACCTTGAAGGACGACCGGAACACTAACGCCGAACAGCTCTACAAAGATGCGGAGAGGCTCGCCCAGGAGCTCAAAGACGGGTTCAAGGCCGACGAGCCGGACGACGATTACGTTGCTGTCAACAAACCCGTGGTAAAAAAGGAAGACCCGAAGAAGCAGTCTTACAGCGGCCCTTCAGTGGTCTCTTATTCTCTTGACGGAAGGAAGGCCAGCCGGCTGTCCATCCCCGCTTACAGATGCTTGGGAGCGGGTCATGTCACAGTCATCATCACAGTGGATCCATCCGGTAACGTTCTTAACGCCAAGGTGCAAGAGGATGCATCGTCGTCCGACAGGTGCCTTAGGGATTTCGCTGTCAGGGCGGCCCGCTTGTCCAAGTTCTCCGCTTCGACATCGGCTCCGCCAAGACAACTAGGCAACATCGTTTACATGTTCGTGGCGCAATGAGTAGAAAGACACTGTACCTTCTAATAGCCCTAAGCGTCATCCTCGCCGGGGGTATTGCCGTGGCCATCTTCTCTTTGTATTCCGGGAAAGGTAAGGAAAAGAAAACGGTCGACACCGGGCAGTTCATTGAGCAGCACGCACTGATCGAGGCCATTCCCTCCGATGCGGCTATTGTCTTCTGTGTCAAGAACTTCTCAAGAGCTATGGAGCTCCTTGGAGACACAACTGTCATTTTCCGCCAGTTGACATCCCGCAAGTTTGACAAGCTCACCACCGAGTCTTTTGATGGCCTGAAAAAAGATCCAGCCATCTTGTCAATCCACTACAGCAAGGACATGCCACCGCTTCTGGTCGTCAAGTCCAGCAAGGAGGTTTCCGACTCCACATGGAACGACGCTGCCAAACTCAGGGCTGTCGCAGACTCCGCAGGACTTTTCACCAAAGTCAGCGGAGACTTGATCATGATCTCATCCTCGGAAACAATAGCGAACTCCTCAGTCAGGCATCTGGCCGAGGGGCATTCCGTGATAGAGTCTAATGGATTCGCCGAGCTTGCCCAGCAAGCCGCCGGTAGTGACATTCTCTTTGTCAACAACGCCTATTCAGACAACATCCTAGACGCCTACCTGGCTCGCAAGTACCGCAAATTCAGCGATTTCTTCAAAGAGATCGCCAGCTGGACCGCCTTCAGCGTCACGCGTTCTTCCCATAGTGGCGTTTCTATGGAAGGGACCATGCTTTACAACAGCGATCCCTCCTACTACATGAACGTCACCCGTCATGCGGGCACAGGCCCTGTCGCCATAGCGGACGTTGTGCCGGCCAACACCGATTTCATCATCGACCTGCCCATCGGGAACATATCCTCGTACTTGAAGGCCTACAGAAACTATCTTGACGCGAAAGCCCGGCTCGATAAATACGAGGCACAGCTCTCCAGACAGAAAAAAGAGAACGGGAAGTCCGCCGAGGATTGGGCCAAATCCATGGATCTGAAAGAGATAGCCATTGTCAATCTGCACTTTGGAGGAAGGCTCCGCCAGATGCTTTTCCTTAAAGGCGGAGGCAAGACGGCCGACTCGGGGATAGACTCCTTTGAGAATCGCTCCGGCTACGCCAAGACGGTTTTCGGAGAGATCTTCACAGCAGAGGAAGAGTCAGTCTACGCTGTGATTAAAGGATGGACCGTAGTGGGGCCCAGGGAATGTGTCGATGAGCTCTCCAACACTTCCTATGAGAGCCTAAGAGAAAGGCTGTCAGACTGTGGCCTGGGCGACAGGATTCCCCAGAAAGGCTGCGGGTTCTGGATGTATCACTCAATGACAGAGGATCCAAACCTCATCGGAACGTCTTTCAGTCCGATGATGGCCGAGGGTTTCCGCAATGTCATCTCTGGAGTCTCTTATGTGCCGGTCACAGTCTCCGCACTGTCCAAAGGGGACAAGATGGGACTGCTCCTGGACCTCTCTAGAGCCGAGATCCCTGGTGGAAGGATGCCGATGCCATCGGTCAGGGACACCACGGTGGCCGTCACGAACGGCGAGTTCAAAGTGATGAACAGCGCCACCGGCAAGATCAACACTCTCTACCAGAATTCCCATTTGTCGATAGTCCTCAAAGACGAGAATGGGAAAGATAAATGGGGAATCCCCTTCAAGTACCCGTTCTGCGGTTACGTCAAGGAGGTGGATTTCTACAAGAACGAAAAGCTGCAATACCTCTTCGCCGCCGACACCAAATTATACATGATTGACAGGTTGGGACGCTTCGTTGGAGGCACACCCGTGGATCTTGGCAAGAAAATCGCTGTAGGTCCTGAGGTGTATGACTTCGAAGGGAACAGGGACTATTCCGCAATGGTCCTCTTCAAGGACAACACCGTCGGTCTGTACAGCCTCGACGGCAAGCAGGCCCCCTACTGGAAGGGAATAACCTCTGAGGAGACGATAAAGAGCCTCCCGGAGCTTCTCGAAGGTGAAGGGAAAAGGTACTGGATCGTCAGGACCTCACGTCAAGCCTTCGTGTGTCCCTTTGAAGGAGGTGAGCCTGTCATCAAAGGCGTGGACAAGAAGATGATCCGCCCCGACAGCGAGATCACAATCAATGATAAAGGAGCTTTCACGGCGAAGTGCCATGATGGCAAAGAAAGGGTTTTCAAACTAGAAAAAGAAAAACGGTAATACGATGGACGAATTCAAGTTCGAATCAGTTAACAAACTCATTGAAAAGAGTTTCAAAGAGAACTGGGACAGGCTAGCGCTCTCCAACTACCAAGGAGTAAGCCTGTGCTACCGAGATGTCGCCAGGAGGATCGAGAAGCTGCACATCGCTTTCGAGAAATGCTTCCTCCACAAAGGCGACAAGGTCGCTATCTGCGCCCGTAACCAGGTCAACTGGGCCGTCAGCTATCTGGCCACGATGACCTATGGCGCCGTCGTTGTCCCGATCCTCCACGAGTTCAAGCCCGGGAACATCCACTACCTGGTCAACCACTCTGAAGCGAAAGTCCTGTTCGTCGACGACGTGATCTGGGAAGGTCTGAGCCCTGAGGAAATGCCGGGAGTGTACGCCGTCGTCAGAATCAACACCTTCCAGCTGCTCTACGCCAAGAACGACAGGATCGTGGAGGCCAGGGAGCACATGAACGAATATTTCGGGAAACGTCATCCCAACACCTTCTCGCCCGAGGATCTCAACTACTACAAGGATTCTCCCAACGAGATGGCGATGATCAATTACACTTCAGGAACTTCCGGCTTCTCCAAGGGTGTGATGATACCTTATCGCGCGCTTTGCTCAAACATCCAGTTCGCCAAGCACGTCCTTCCTGAGCTCAACTGCAAGTCCAATGTCGTCTCGATGCTCCCCACCGCCCACATGTACGGGATGATGTTCGAGTTCCTCTTCGAGATGACAATCGGAATGCACGTCCATTTCCTCACAAGGGTTCCCAGCCCTAAGATCATCACCCAGGCCCTGCAGGAGGTCAAGCCAAACATTATCATTGCCGTCCCCCTCATCATTGAGAAGGTCTATAAGTCCAAGATCCAGAAGATGATAGAGAAAGGCAGCATCAAGACGATGCTGAAGATCCCAGGATTGAGCGACATGGTCCGCAAGAAGATCCGTACCGAGCTTGTAAATGCTTTCGGAGGCAATTTCGTCGAGGTCATTATGGGTGGAGCCGCTTTCAACAAGGAGGTGGAGAAGTTCTTCTGGGACATTGACTTCCCTTACACAGTCGGCTATGGCATGACTGAGTGCGCCCCGATCATCGCCTACGACCACTTCAACGACAAGAAGCTCTATTCCTGCGGAAAAGCCGCCTACAACATGCAAATCAGGATTGACTCTGAAGATCCCCAGCGGATCGAGGGAGAGATCCAGTGCAAGGGTCCCAACAATTGCCTCGGCTACTACAAGAACGAGGAGGCCACAGCCAGCCTGTTCACCGAGGACGGTTGGATGAGGACCGGAGACATGGGTATCATCGACAAGGACGGATACCTCTTCATCAGGGGACGCAGCAAGTGCATGATCCTCGGCCCCAACGGCCAGAACATCTATCCTGAGGAGCTGGAATCCGTGATCAATGCTGTCGCCTATGTCGTTGATTCACTTGTCATTGAGGACAATGGCGGTCTCACCGCGCTGATCTACCCTGACTACCATCAGGCCGAGCTTGACGGGATGACCAGGGACCAGCTTGAGAAGACTCTCAACGGAGTCCTTCCTGACATCAACAAGGAGATTCCGGGCTACGCCCAGATCAAGAAGATCGAGTTCATGCCTGAGGACTTCGAGAGGACTCCTAAGCGCTCGATCAAGAGATACCTCTACCAAAGAACCGGAAAATAATGGAGAAGTTCGATTCCAGATACATTGAGATGGCCGAGGTCTGGGCCAAGAACTCATACTGTAAAAGACGCCAGGTCGGAGCTTTGATCGTCAAGGACAGGATGATAATCTCAGATGGTTACAACGGTACCCCCTCTGGTTTCGAGAACATCTGCGAGGACGAGAACGGTGTGACAAAGCCCTATGTCCTTCACGCTGAGGCGAATGCCATCACCAAGGTGGCCAAATCCGGCAACAGCAGCCAGGGAGCGACTCTTTATGTGACCGCATCCCCCTGCCTTGAGTGTTCCAAACTGATCATCCAATCCGGAATAAAAAGAGTTGTCTACAAAGACGAGTACCGTCTGACAGACGGTGTGGACCTCCTTCGCCGAGCTGGTGTCGAGGTCGAGAAAGTTGATTGAATATGAAGAGATTCACCCCCGTTCTGATCGCCGTCCTAGGGATTCTGGTCGGTGCCTTGGCCGTCATGACCTACAACGCTTACCGTCAAAAAAGACATTTCTATAATGTCCAATACGGCCAGTGGCGCAAGCTGAACCTTATCCTGGACCAGATCGACAAGAACTATGTTGACACCGTCGACAACGAGGGGGTGACCGAATCAGCCATAGTCGCCGCCCTTGCCAAGCTGGATCCTCACTCGGTCTACATGCCCCCGGTGGAATTCACTGAGTCAGAGACAGATCTGGCCGGAAATTTCGACGGGATCGGCATCCAGTTCAACGTTCCCAACGACACCGCGACAGTGATTGAGGTCATTCCAGGAGGGCCTTCAGAGAAAGCCGGACTCCTCCAGGGAGACCGAATCCTCAAGGTTGATGACAAAGTCATCGCTGGAGTCGGCTTCCCTCAGGACAGTATGGTCCGCAGGATGAAAGGCCCAGCAGGTTCCAAGGTCAAGATAACTGTCGGGAGAGGGAAAGAAACTATCCCCTTCGACATTACCAGAGGGAAAGTCCCGGTTCATTGCGTCGACGCGGCTTTCATGGCAAATGACACTACGGGATACATCAAACTCTCAAAATTCTCCAAGACGACTTTCAACGAAGTCAGCGCGGCCTCTGTCAAACTGCTCGCCCAGGGGATGAAAAAGCTGATCCTGGACCTCAGGGACAACACAGGAGGGTACTTCGACCAGGCTCTGCTCCTGAGCAACATGTTTCTAGAAAGAGGTGATGAGATTGTCTATATGCAAGGCCTTCACCGCAAAAAAGAGAACTACCGGGCTGACGGAAAGGGAATACTGAAAGACATCTCCCTCGCGATCCTCATCAACGAGTCCAGCGCCTCCTCAAGCGAGATATTCGCTGGAGCCATCCAGGACAACGACCGAGGCGTGATCATCGGCCGCCGCTCTTTTGGGAAGGGTCTTGTCCAGGAGCCTCTGTATTTCAGCGACGGATCCGGAGTACGTCTTACCGTGGCTAGGTTCTACACTCCTTCCGGCCGGTGCATCCAGAAGCCATATTCAGATGACTACAGATACGACATCTACAAGCGCTACTCCGGCGGGGAAATGTACGACGCCGACAGCATAAAGGTCGACTCCACCGCGGCCTACAAAACTGTCGGAGGAAGGACCGTCTACGGCGGCGGCGGAATCATCCCGGATGTCTTCGTTCCGATTGACACGACCAGGGCCACCAATTTCTACATCGCCTGCAACAAGAAAGCTACGGCGATGAGATTCTCCTCGGAAATGTTCGACCGTCATAAGGGAACTATCTCAGGGATAGACGATTTCGACCAGCTAAACCGGGTCCTTGACAACATGGACATCCCTGCCAGATTCAGGGAATATGCCTCGATGGTTGACGGGATAACCTGTTCAAAAGAAGAATGGGATGAGACGGAAGAATATCTTCTTCCTCAGCTAAGGGCGCTGATCGGAAGATATTCCAAACTTGGGGAAAACGCTTTCTACAAGATGTATCTCGAGGTGGACACCACCATCAAGAAAGCTATTGAATCGGAATAACATAGGTCCTGACATCCTCGGCGCTCACAGGATTGCCTCCGAAGATCATCAGCCTCTCGACGACATTGCCCAGCTCACGGATATTCCCAGGCCAGGACTTCTCTTGCAGAAGCTTGATGGCCTCGGGTGAGAACGACCTCGCCAGCATTCCCTTCTCCGCGCTAAGTTGCTGGACAAAATGATCCACAAGCAGAGGAATATCATCTTTTCTCTCGTCAAGCGACGGCACCCTGATGACCACGACGCTCAGCCTGTAGTACAAGTCCTCCCTGAAATTACCTTTCTCGATCTCCTTGCGAAGATCCTTATTGGTCGCGGCGATGACCCTGACATCAACAACTATGTCCTTGTCACTACCGACCCTTGACAGCTTCTTTTCCTGAAGCACGCGAAGAACCTTGGCCTGGGCGGCAAGGCTCATGTCACCGATCTCATCAAGGAACAAGGTACCACCATCCGCCTGCTCGAACTTTCCCTTGTGCTGCTTTATGGCCGATGTGAAAGAACCTTTCTCATGCCCGAACAGCTCACTTTCAATAAGTTCCGAAGGAATAGCGGCGCAGTTGACCTCGATGTATGGCATCGAGTTTCTCTCGCTCTGCTCAAAAAGGCTCCTCGCTACAAGCTCTTTTCCGGAACCGTTAGGTCCCATGATCAGCACCCTGGAATCTGTAGGGGCGACCTTGGCTACCATGTCCTTTATCTGAAGAATCGCGGCTGACTCCCCTATCATCTTCTGGCCATAGACTTTTTTCTTGAGCTGTTTGTTCTCTTTGACGATGCTCACCTTGTCGGTTGCGTTCTTTATCGTGATGAGGATCCTATTGAGATCCAATGGCTTCTGAATAAAATCGAAGGCTCCTTTCTTGATGCAGTCGACAGCGGTCTCAATGTCTCCGTGGCCAGAGATCATGACAATGGCGGAATCCACTCCGTCCTCTACGAGTTTCTGAAGGACTTCTGTCCCATCCATCCCGGGCATCTTGATGTCACAGAAAATGACATCGAAGCGCTCTTTGTCTACTTTCTCAAGAGCGGAAGGCCCATCTTCAGCAGTGTCAACCTCATAACCCTCATCTGTCAGGATCTCGCCGAGGGAATTACGAATCGCTCTTTCATCATCAACTATCAGAATCTTCATGGCGGATTGTCTTTTGATATCTTCTTTATAGCAAATATCGGACTTTTTTCTCGGAATTTTGATATTTTTGTCATTATGAATATTCCAGACATCATCATAGCCATCGATGGCTACTCATCAACTGGCAAGAGCACCTTGGCGAAGCTCATTGCCGAACAGTACTCATTCCTCTACCTTGACTCCGGAGCGATGTACCGGGGAGTCACACTCCACGCTCTCGAGACCGGGATCATCAACGAAGAAGGCAAGATCGACGAGACCCGCCTGAAGACTGCCCTGGAGACCCTTGACCTTGATTTCAAGATCGATGGGACTTACATAGGTGAACGCCGTGTCGAGCAGGACATCCGCACCCTGGAGGTCTCCAGCCACGTCAGTCCTGTCTCCGCCATTCCTTTTGTAAGGAACTTTGTGGATGAGAAACTCCACGCTTTCGGGCTCCGGAAAAGGATTGTGATGGACGGCCGCGACATCGGCACGACAGTCTTTCCCGATGCCGAAGTCAAGATATTCATGACCGCTTCGCCAGAAGTACGGGCGCAGAGGCGTTTCGACGAGATGAAAATGAAGGGGCAGGAGCCGGTGATGGAAGAAGTCATGAAAAACCTCCTCGAGAGGGACTACATCGATTCCCACAGGGAGGTCTCCCCTCTTTCACGCGCGGCTGACGCCTACGTCCTGGACAACTCCGACATGACTCTGCATGAGGAGACTGTCTGGTTCCAGGGTCTTTGCCAAGGCAAGTTCGGGATTCTTGAATAATGGCTCTTTCGGTCGAGATCGACAAACGCTCTGGTTTCTGCGGAGGAGTCATCAGGGCAATTAGCAAGGCTGAGGAATTCCTGGATGCTCATCCGGGAAAGAAACTTTATTCCCTCGGGGCAATAGTCCACAATGAGGCTGAACTCGCAAGGCTCAGCGCGAAAGGGCTCGTCACGATCAGCAAAGAAGACATCGCGGACATTCCCGATCCCACATCTGAGACCCTTCTGATCCGCGCTCATGGCGAGCCGCCTTCCACCTACGAACTCGCCCGGGAAGTTGGTATCAATGTCATCGACTGTACCTGCCCCGTTGTCCTGAAGCTCCAAAAAGACATTAGGAAGACGTATAGTCCGCAAAGGCAGATTGTGATTTTCGGGAAGGTGGGTCATGCGGAGGTGATGGGGCTGTTGGGCCAGGTCGGTGGCGATGCGGTCGTGATTGAGAATATGGACATGCTTCTCTCCGCGCTGGAGGACGGAACGATCAGGACTGACGTCCCGCTGGAAATATTCTCTCAGACGACCAAGAGTCCGACTGAATATTCACGCATCTGCGACTCCCTCACCGAGAGGACAACCGCCGGTCTGACCATCCACAACACCATCTGCTCGCAAGTTGCCTCAAGGCATGAGGAGCTCACGTCTTTTGCCCAATCGCACGACATAATCATCTTTGTGTCAGGAGCTTCCAGCTCAAACGGAAAGGTTCTCTGTGACCTTTGCCTCAGCAGGAACCCCCGGACTTATCACATCTCAAGTCAGGAGGAAATTGATCCTTCATGGTTCCATCCCGACGACCAAGTCGGCATCTGCGGAGCGACCTCCACTCCCCGCTGGCTCCTTGAGGAAGTTGCCGAAGCCATCAGGGCCATCCCGCTGTCATCATCCCACTGTCATTCTGAACGAAGTGAAGAATCTATTCGCCAAGTAAAATGAAGGAAAACAATTTATTTGCAATAAAAGAGGCAATTAGTTAAATTTGCATGTTTGGCAAAAGAATAATTAATTCATTCATTATATGGCAACAACTGCAGATTTTAAGAACGGACTGTTCATCAACTACAACGGCAAGCCTTGCCAGGTAGTCTATTTCCAGCATGTCAAGCCCGGTAAGGGTCCCGCTTTCGTCAAGACAAAGCTCCGTAACCTCGAGAACGGAAGGATTCTTGAGAATACCTTCACCGCCGGCATGAAGATCGACGTCATCACCGTCGAGAGGCGTCCCTACCAGTTCCTCTATTCCGATGAGGACGGTTTTAACTTCATGCACGAGGAGACCTACGAGCAGATCCACCTGCCTCACGATGTCGTCGAGAACGCCGACCTGATGAAAGAAGGCCAGCATGTTGAGATGATGTTCGTCCTCGAGCCCGAGGAGAGGTGCCTTACCTGCGAGCTTCCGACCTATGTGACCCTTGAGGTTACCTACGCCGAGCCCGCCGTCAAGGGCAACACCGCCTCCACCAGCGCCCTCAAGGAGGTCACTCTCGAGACCGGCGCCAAGGTGATGGTTCCGCTCTTCATCAACCAGGGCGAGAAGATCACCGTCAACACCACCGACCGCACCTACGGTCAGAGGGTGTAGCCTTTGGGAAGTAATTAGTATTCAAACAATTACAGAAAACGTGTAGCTTATTTGGCTACACGTTTTTCATAACTACCACATTATGAATAACTTGTTCCTTATCGCACTTATGAGTTTCGGAATCATCGCCGGATCGAAGGCGACCACTGACGGTTACGTCTACCTGGGGCACAACGAGGACATCCCCGGTCTCAAAAAAATGCTGAATATCTACAACGTCCCGTCTTCAGAAAACAATCTCGCCGGACTATGGTTCGAATTCCCTGGCCGGATCTCAGACAGTTATGTCAACGAGAAGGGGGTCTGCATCGTCTCCAACGAGACTCCTTCCAAGGAAAGGGGTTCTTTCGGCACTAACCTTTATGAAGCTCAGACCAGGGCTTTCCACCAGGCCAAGTCGGCCAGGGAAGCCATCCTGATCATCGGCTCGGAAGTCAGGAAACATGGCTGCACAGAGTCAGGAAGGACATTTCTGATCGCCGATTCGAAGGAAGGGTGGGTGCTCTCAGTAGTGAAAGGAAAGATCTGGGTGGCCCAAAGGGTTCCGGACGACGAGATAATGACAATCACCGACAGGTTCAATATCGGAGAGGTTGATCTCAATGACACGGACAATTTCATGGGAAGCGAAAAGCTTGTACGGAAGGCCAGATGGAGAGGCTGGTACAAGCCCCGCCGGGACGGAGCCTTCAATTTCGCCAAGGCATATTCAGAGGGTCCTCTCCAAGCGGAGGAGCCCTTCTCCAAAAAGCCGGATAAAAAAGTCCACCGCCGGGATCTGTCCAAGATGCTCGCCGAACCGCCGATCCACAGCGAGGCGACAGCCCTGACAACCATATTCACCCTCAACCCGGCCTATCCACCCGAAAAAGGCACTGTCATCTGGGTTGGGCTTCCGGGACAGGATGCGGCGAACCAAAATCAATGGACGATATTCACAAAATCTCCGGACTCATGTCACCGCTACAATAACGCCACGATGGCTCTGGACAGGCACTTCAAGGAGACGATCGGCTTCAGGGAGCGCTGGCCGGGGCATTTCTACTGGCATTATCTCTACCCTGAGACTAACATCGATGTCATCCCCCATGACTTAACCGTCTATATTCCAAAGACTTCCAGAGGAGGAGAGGACTCTTTCAACGACCACTTTCATGTCCTTGAGGACAAGGGCCGGGGACTGCTCCACGCTTTCTGGACTCAAGGGTCTTTCGAGGCGGCCGACAACGAGAAAGTCGTCCACGCCAGCAGCGCTGACGGAGGCAAGACTTGGACGGAGCCGGTGATGATCGCCGGTTCGCCTTCTTTAGACAACCCGGCCCCTGTGGCCGCATGGCAACAACCCATGATCAGCAAAAGCGGACGCCTGTACTGTCTGTGGAACCAGGAGACCACCGTGAAAAAGCACCTTTGCGGACTCATGTACGGAAGGTATTCCGACGACGTGGGAAAGACCTGGAGCGAACCGGAGATGGTCCCGTTCCCCAAACGGTTCAAGGCTGATCCGGAAGATCCCTCCGTTCCCCCGACCTGGTGCATGTGGCAACGTCCGCTGCGCCTGGGGAAGGACGGCCGATACATCGCCGGTTGCTCCCGATACGGGACCGACGGCATCAGCCGGGTGGAATTCTGGCAATATGACAACATCGACGACGACCCCCAAATCAGAGACATACGCATCTCTTTCTACAACACCGATGACGATTCTTTCGACGCATCAAAGGTTGAGAACGATCATGAATATTCCCCCAGAGATGGCCGTAGAGTCGAAGAGGCTTGCATAACCGGCCTTCCGGACGGGCGGCTTTTCGCCGTGATGCGCACCACCATCGGCCACCCCATCTGGTCCGTCAGTTCCGATGATGGAAAGACCTGGTCCAGACCGGAGATACTCCGCTATCAAGACGGAGGAGAGGCCATCCTCCAGCCCTGCTCCCCTTGCCCGATCTATGACTACTCGGGACCCGAGGCCAGGAGCGGGAAATATTTCCTGCTGGTCCACAACACATTTGACTTCAACGGCCTGACTTCTTACCAAAACCGGGGGCCGGTTTACAAGCTGGACGGGGAGTTCGTCCCGGACGCCCACCAGCCCATCTGGTTCAAGGATGCGGGAATATTCTCCCGGCGGGATTCCGGGAACTCGCTCTATACCAGCTACACCTCTCAAGGAAGGGGAGGTATACTTTGGTTCGGCGACCAGAAATACTATCTCTTCGGCAAAAGGATGCGATGGAATGACGGGAAATAATGTTATATTTGTATGTTATGTCAGACTACATCGTATCAGCGAGAAAATACCGTCCTGACTCCTTCGAGACCCTCATTGGGCAGGACAATATAGCACAAACCCTGAAGAATTCTATAATCAGGGGCAAACTGGCTCATGCTTACTTATTCTGCGGCCCCAGAGGGGTCGGTAAGACCACGACTGCGAGGATCTTCGCAAAGGCGATCAACTGCTCCAACCCATCCGAGGACATGGAGCCATGCGGGAAATGCGAGTCATGCGTCTCATTCCAGGAAGGCCGCTCTTACTGCATCCACGAGCTGGACGCCGCATCCAACAATGGCGTGGAGGACATCAAGAACCTGATGGATCAGGTGCAGATCCCCCCGCAGGTCGGAAAGTACAGCGTGTACATCATCGATGAGGTCCACATGCTCTCGACGGCCGCCTTCAACGCCTTCCTCAAGACCCTTGAGGAGCCGCCGGCACATGCGATATTCATTCTCGCTACCACAGAGAAGCACAAAATTCTCCCGACGATCCTGTCCCGTTGTCAGACCTATGACTTCAACAGGATCTCGATTCCGGACATGGTCTTCAACCTCAGGAATATAGCCAACAAGGAGAATGTCAAGATCGACGATGAGTCTCTCCATGTGATCGCCCAGAAGGCTGACGGCGCCATGCGCGACGCCCTCACGATCTTCGACCAGACAGTGGCGTTCTGCGGATCTGACATCAAATACGAGGATGTCATCCGGAATCTCAACGTCTTGGACTACGATTATTCGTTCGACCTTGTGGACGATTTCCTGGCCGGGGATTACGGCAAAGCCTTGCTGACATTTGACGACATCCTGTCAAAGGGATTCAACGCCTTGCATTTCTGCTCTGCCTTGAGCTCCCACCTTAGAGACCTGATGGTGGCCCGGAACGGTGGCCTCGACGCTCTTCTTGAGCTTCCGGAATCGCTCAAAAAAAGATATGTGGAACAAGCGTCAAGGTGCTCATTGAAATTCTTGTATGATGCCTTGGGTGTCACAACGGCCTGCGAGACAGGCTACAAGACAGCGATCAACCCTAGGCTCCACATTGAGTTCGCCCTGATGAAGCTGAGTTTTCTGATGAAGGCTCCGGGGATGGCCGATCAAGGTGGCAATGACGCTAAAGCGGAGAGCGGCCCTTCGGCTCCGCTCAGGGACCGGACGGAGAATAGCCCTTCGGCTCCGCTCAGGGACCGGTTGGTGAGCGGAGCCGAACCACGGACCCGCAAAAAACCGGCGAAGACCGGATCTGCCCTCTCCCTGAACGCCATCATGGAAGAAGAGGAGAACAAGAAAAAGAAAGAAGAAGTGACGCCTCAGGAAGTCTCTGACAAATTGCCGGACGACGAAGTCATCCGGAATGCGTGGAAGGCTATTCCTGAAGAGTTTAAAGCCATGAACCAAATCCGCCTGGCGAACACTCTCCAAAATGCGGAGATCGAGATAGAGGCCTCGGAGGGGATGAAGACCGTCACATTCAAAGTCAGCAATGAGGCCCAGCGGAAATGGATCCAGGAGAACAGGCTCCTGTCTCTGGAAGGAAATTTGCAGAAGAAAACCGGATCATCAAAGATACGCCTCGAAGTCGGCGTGATCCCGATGGAAGAAAAAGAGATCCAGCCCTACACCGACCAGGAGAAGGCAACAGCCCTGATGGGACAGAATGGAGAGATCCAGAACCTGGTCAAAGACTTCGGTTTAGAGACTAAATAAATTTACTGAGATGAAACTTCGCTGCGAAAACCTCGTGAAGAAATACGGCATCAGGACGGTCGTCAAGGGCGTCTCGATGGAGATTAACCAAGGAGAGATCGTCGGTTTCCTCGGCCCCAATGGAGCCGGGAAAACCACCAGTTTCTACATGATCACAGGCCAGATCGTCCCCAATGGCGGCCGAGTCTACCTCGACGACGAGGACATCACTGACCTCCCGATGTACAAAAGGGCGCAGAAGGGCATCGGTTATCTTCCCCAGGAAGCCTCAGTGTTCCGCAAGATGTCCGTCGAGGATAACATCATGTCTGTAATGGAGATGTCGGACATGAAAAAGGAAGAAAGGGAAGAAAGGCTCGAAAGTCTTATCAGCGAGTTCAACCTCTCCAAGGTGCGCAAAAGCCTTGGTATCCAGCTTTCCGGAGGCGAAAGGCGCCGTTGCGAGATCGCCCGTGCCCTGGCCATCGACCCCAAGTTCATCCTTCTGGACGAGCCGTTCGCTGGAGTTGACCCGATTGCCGTGGAGGACATCCAGTTCATTATCGCTAAACTCAAATACAAGGATATAGGTGTCATCATCACTGACCACAATGTCGGTGAGACCTTGGCCATCACTGACCGGGCCTACCTGCTTTACGAGGGATCCATCCTCCAGCAAGGCACCCCGGAGTCTCTGGCATCCGATGAGGATGTTCGCACTAAATACCTCGGATCGGGATTCGTGCTGAAAAAGTCAGTCTCGGTCGAGAGAGCCAAAGCGGAGCACATCGCTCTTGAGGCCGCCAAAGCCCAGAAAGCCCTTGAGGCGGCTAATGTTGAGAAACCAGAAAGTGACAATCCATGAAAAGGACATTGACAATCATCATCTTGGCGCTGATCGCCATGACAATCATCCCGGCCGACCTATTCGCCCAAGCGCAGATATACACCCGCAAAGAGAAACTCAAGGACATAACGACAAAGACCGTCAAGGTGGTCATGACAGGCGACGAGATCCTGGACGAGGCGCTCAAGCAAAGCGTCACTTCGACATGGACCATGTCTCCCTTTGAGTTCTGCACCCAGGAAGAATTCAATAAGATAAAGAGCGACAGCAAGTTCTATTTCCTGATTGTCGTCAAGGGACAACAAAGGAAAGAATCCGAGCCAGGAATTGACTTGCTGACGATGGTCAAAGGAGGAGAAGGATCGGACAAGTCGATCAACGACATGCTCGAAGTGGTCACATTCCCCTTGCGCTCCGCCGTCGACCCTTCCGGAAGGGAATTCGTCCTCCTTCCGGCTTTCCTGTCAATAATGCAGGAGCATGCCCAGGGCCTGACCAGCTCCGAAGTCAAGGCTTACTCGACCGTCGGAGCCACAGACTCCAAGAAACTTCGCATGAAGCAGATCTATTTCTACGAGGAGGACTTCTCTCCGACTTTGGACGAGAAGGTCGTGGAGTCTCTGGACGAGGACATATTCGTAAAAGATGATGAGCAGGAAGTGGATGATATCTTTACAAATGGAACATTCAATGCCGTTGTGAGCTATGTCGTCGCACCGACAGAGCCGGTGAACGGTTCCGTCTGCTACAAGATGCTCATCGGTGCCGATGACCATAAGTTGTACTGGTACAAGAAGCACCGGATCTCAGCGAGACAGGGAGCCGGATTCCTTGACGCTGATTTAAAGGCTATTAAACTATTGAGGAAATAATGCTCGTTGGCAAAGCCCCATGCGGGCTGCGATACGCTGTCAAAAGAAGTGGAAACGCTGTAGGTTACTGCTCCCTTACCATCAAATGCGGGACCAGGGACGAAGGGAGTTTCCATAGCGGGATCGCCCACTTCACAGAGCACACGATGTTCAAAGGGACATCCCGCAAAAGCGCCCGAGTGATCAACAGCTATCTGGACCGTTTGGGTGGCGACTTGAACGCGTTCACGACTAAGGAAGAGATAGTTCTGCACTCCACTGTGCTTAAAGAGGATCTCGGAAAAGCTGCCGGCCTTCTATTGGAGCTCGCCACCAGCCCGACATTTCCCGAAGAGGAGATAGAAATAGAGAAAGGGGTTGTCATCGACGAGATAAACTCCTACAAAGACTCCCCCGCC
>ONUG01000027.1 GCA_900320965.1 uncultured Bacteroidales bacterium
CTTGATGGCGGACACCTTGGTTCCGTCCGACAGATAGGTGTATGTCAATGATCCAGATGCTGTCGTTACAACACCGCCAGGCAAGTTAAGAACATTGTATGAGAAAACCAAACCTTTACGACCGTCATTCGTCAGGTTACCGAGGGCATCATAGGAAAACGTGAAGGTCCCTCCCGGAGAACCGGCGTCAGAAAGCCCAGTCATCCTGTTACCCGACCGGGTGAAAGTAAGGTTATTCTCAAGACCTGTATCCCCATAACGCTTTAGGGCGGTTAGGTTTCCGTTCCTGTCGTATGACATGTACTTTTCCGTGCGTGTGTCGGAGTATGTGGTTGCGGTCCCGATGTACCTGTTAGCTCCGGTCAAACGTTTGAGGGCGTCGTATTGATAGGCGTATGTGTCATCTGAGACACCATTATGGATGACCCGAATCTCCGAAATGTTACCGTCAAACCTTGCCGCAGAGGTCTCCTTCAAAGCGCTGGCGTAACGTAGCGTCTCGCTGAAAACCGGAGACCCGCTTATTGATGCGGATATGGAAGTCATCCAGTTGTGGATGTCATACGCCAAGGATTCGGATGCGGAAGATCCAACCGACTTGGAGGTCAACCTGCCCAGTTCGTCGTAACCGTATGTGAGCGAAGCCATTGTTGTGCCGCCGACATTTCTCGCCACTGACAGTGTCCTACCTCTGCTGTCCCTGGTGTAGGTGGTAGTAATGTATGTGGAAACAGCTCCGTAGTGGGTTTCCTTGCTTGCCATAACATTTCCAGCGAAGTTGTACTTTGTCGAATAGCGTACAGAATGATTGTCCGAGAACGATTCGATGACCTGTATAGTCCTGCCTTTGGAGTCATAATGGTAACCCCTTGACAATGTGGGAGAGGACGATGACGGCGCAGTGCCATTGGCATTAGGTGCCGGATAAACAGTCTCGCTTTTTAGCATGCCTTTGACCTTGGTCTTGTTGACATCAGTAGCGGCAACCACGTTCGCATCTGCTACAAAGACAAGAGCCCCTGAGTTCGGGTAAGTAAATGAAGAAAATGGGAAGTAATCCCTGGTCAAAGCCGTGCACAAGGTTGTGAATTTGTTCGTGACTGTTGTGGGCAGCGTGGAAGAGGCGGATCCTCTTGTTAAAGATCTTAGTGCCGACAGCTTGGAAGTACTGTTGACGTACCTGACTGCGGTTACCCTGTCACAACCGTCATAGACTGTGTAACGGAGCCTGTAGGTAGTTGTCCCGGAAGGACTCATAAGGGAGTTTGTCATAAGCACCTCACGACCTCTTGCGTCGTAGGCATACTCTTCGAGTCCGCAACCAGGGGTGTGATTTTCAATCATGCCACCCCATCCATCGTAGTTCCAACTGAAGCAGAAATCCTTGTAGATGTCATTGTTTGCATTGGATGCGTTGTCAACGAGGGTTATGGTTTTGTTGCTTCTGCCCGCTAGTGTCGCGGCACCCTCCGGCTGGATAACCAGCACCAGGCTGTCACGCAGGTCATAAACGTTGTATGTGTCTGACTTGACCGATCCGTTGACATTCCTGACGCAGACATCCCTCCCCCAGGAGTCGGTGAAAACGCTGACAAGGTCACCTTTCTCATCAATTGTGGTCGTGACCATCAGGTCCCCGTTGGAGTATTGGTTGGAGGAAGAATAAACTGCCCTTGGCGAGGACCCTGGAAGGTAAGAGAACTTCATGATGTTATCATTGGAAACGGAGTACCCCCTGTATGACATCGTTATCTTATGTCCACCTCCACTATTCCAGTCAGTTCCTTCTCTCTGGAAAGATAACAGTCTTCCAAGATAGGAAGTCTCGTATTCTTTCACTGAGAAGGCTCTGGAATCCTGATTCAAGGATGAATGGAAAGAGGCTTGAGCGGAGAATGGATTCGAGACGTATGTTCCTGCAGCGGAAGATATGGTGTACGGAAGGTAGGATGTCGCATCTCCTCTTCTCATGTTGTCATAGACGATAGGAGTGATTATGCTTCGTCCCAAGGGGCTCGCCCCCATCGAGTTCCGCTGGTTTGGATATCCCAGACCGTCGTAATAAGTCACATCTTTTACAGAAGAAGCGGCTCCGGAAGACATAAATGTGGTTTGCAATATGAAACTTTGGGTTGATGTCAATCCGGTGACTCCAGTCTGGTTGGCCGCAAGATTATATTGGTATTGTGTTACGGGGTTGCCATCAGGATCAAGGATCCTGTACAACCGGTTGTTCGAGTCATACTGGTACGTCTCGGACATGCCGGAAGGATACGTCACGCTGGAGAGCCCGACAAGATCCTTCCAGGTATAAGAAGTGACATTCCCCGAATTATTATCAGTTCGGGATACTAGATGAGTCCCACTCCAAGTACAAGTAGTCCAATCTCCGCCAGGACGATCAATCCTGGTCAGATAGTAAGTCGAGGTGTTGTATTGGAAACTTGTCACCGTGGCCGTCCCCTGGGTTATGGCATTCAGGGCGGAACTGGAAGAAGAAACAGCGGAGGGAGTGTTGAACGCGTAGTATGTCACTGATGAAGGCTTGATGTGTACGGACGGTGAGGAGTAGGCGTATTTTTCCCCGCCCGTCAGATATTCGGTCCCACCGGAAGTCCTGGTCCTAGCTATTGAATGGATCGCCCCTTTAAGACAGGTTGACGCGCCTGTCTCTCCTGACTCGTGATAGTACCTCCTGTATAGCCTGATCACATCTCCCGGGCAGTTCGAACTGCTGAATGTCTCCTTTGTCACCTGACCGGAGGTGTTCCTTTCCAGGGAATGCACGGTCGTGCGGTAAGACCCGTCGCTTGTGTAATCCTTGACAGTCTCAGCGGAAAGCAAGGGGCTTCTGCACTCCCATGAGGTACGAACGAAAGAATCCAGATTGTTGTAGTAGATCCAATTCAATCCGACCACGTCGCTTGAATAAGTGTATTCCGTCTTATTCCTCAATGAATTGTCAGCATGGTACACGCTTACGGTAAGCGGCATACCCCTCATGTTCTTCCTGTCAGAGACCGGCATGGCTACATATACCCCACCGGAGCTTTCACTACCACAGTCAATCATGTCCTTAAAGTATTACCGGTAATCAGACAGATATAAGGAATCGATACCTGCATGCAATATCGAGGCATGTGGAAAAGGAATCCGTCGGCATAGGTATAGGAGGTCTCCTTAGCGGTCGCATTGACCGATTCCTTATCCGACAGTTTCTTGACGCGTACACCACCAACCGCGAAAGAGCCGGAATTAGGTGTGTAGATCACCCCTTCCTCGTCAAGGCATTCCGCGGCCGAGTTCCCTTCGTATTCTATAGAAGTCGTTCCTCCCGTAGGATAGGTAATCTTCGTAAGGGCTCCAGCGGAAGAGTAACTGAAAGACGGGTTTTTGGAGCTGCCGCTGATCTGGTTGTACCTGCTCCCGCTGAAAGTGACTATATTCCTGATGTCCTGGGCCTGCTGTCCATTCCACCATCCCCAGTGGTCGGTGCTTCGGGTATCGTTATGAGGAAAGAAAACACCTGACACATTATAGTCAAACGAGTGCTTGCCGCCACGCATTGTAGTGACTGAGTTCAGGAACATCTTAGGCGTTCCTGACGATGCGAACGAATGGGTAATCACTGCGTTTTCTACGGTATCGTTATCTTCATTGGTGACACTTATGCCTGTGAGCATAAGGCTGTTTGATGCTTTGTATATTCCTGTTGGCACCATCGGAGCCTCGGCATTGGCTGAATCAAACCATGTGGAAGCATTCTCGTCGCTGGTCTTTGTCGTATAGTTGAATGACACAACCTGTCTGGTTCCTACGGAGATCGACTCCAAAACAGAGAAATACACTGAATTATATGCCTGATACTGCTGTGATGCTTGGGTGAATCCGTCGCTGTAAGCGAGGGAATAATACAGCTCAGGCCTGTGGCTTGACTGTTTGTAATAAGAATAATTCAAGTTGACATATCTCCCGTTCGGGGCTTCTATCCTCACAAGGCGGAATGCGGTGGCTGACCCGGAGAGAGAAGACGTAGACTGGCTGGCGGTGTTGTAAGAGCTGCTGTACTCGATTCCGGCGACCGAGCCTCCGAAAGTGTATCTCATGCCATCGCCCAGAGTGATGACAAACCCCGGGGTATTGATGTAGCCTGGGAAACGGATCCCTGTCGGTGGGATGAACTCGATGTCAACCTCTCCAGAAGGCAGGTCGGAATTGAAAACCCTAAACGTTCCATCAGACATCAGCATGAAATCCCCGTGATGGCCAAGGAAGCTGAAATGATAAATGTCAGGAACCATATCATAACTGGAGTTTCCGAGCGATACAAGTGTCCCGTTCTGCATTTGGACTTCAACCTGTGTAGGGATATGACTGAAAGGGTTGATTTTCCTAGACATCTCCGGAGTAGGAGTGGCTGAATTCATCGAATTGCTGAAAGTCCCCCAGTAGGCGTCGGCATCAAAAGTATCGGACACAGAAGAAAAACCATCCTGAACCGACCACCAGTAACCGTACTGTGGTCTGTCGGCAGGGCCGTAATAAACGTCATCATCGGCAAGTCCACGCACCTCCCTCGTGATGGCGCCTCCGCACTCAAGATGCCATCCATAACCGATAGTTCCGGAGTGCTGCGACGGACGGAATCCATCGAAATTGTACTCCAGACTTATCGGTAGCGTAAAGTCAGGATCCGAATAGGTGAAAATCGGAACCGAATAAGTCATCGCTCCCGTGTAGAGCGAAGGTGAGAGACCTCCGAACTTCGTCATAGAATAAGTCTCTGCAGAAGGAGACACGGAGGAATAAGGGTTGTACGGCTCAAGGCTTTGGGCCCGGAGACCTGATGACACGATGCCTAGCACTGCGCACATCAGGATTTGTTTTAAAGTTCTTTTCATATATTTAATGCAGGGTGATTTAAACCCCGAGACGAATCTATCTAATATCTAAAGGGCTGAGAACGAATAATCTGTTTTCGGAACTCAAGCATGAATTCTGAATTTGATTTGGAATCTGAATAGGAAGCGAATTAGAAAACCGCTATATTTGTGGAAATCGATGAGAAGTAAGGAAATCATTTGGAATGAATATGGAACAGATTGACAGAAAACTGGCGGCGGGGTTGCTGCGGATCGGTGCTGTGCTGCTTCGGCCTGGCGAGCCTTTCACATGGGCATCTGGATGGCATTCACCCATCTATTGCGACAACCGCAGGATCCTGTCGGATCCACAGTTGAGGTCTATGGTGGCCGAGGCTTTCGCTTCCAGGGTCGGAGAACTGTATCCCGGCGCTGAGATCCTTGCGGGAGTGGCCACTGGGGCTATCGCCCATGGTGTCTTGGCGGCGGACAGGCTTGGCAAGCCGTTCGTGTATGTCCGCCCGAAACCTAAAGACCACGGGACTGGCTCACAGATAGAAGGATCCCTCCCGGAGGGGGCGAAAGTGGTAGTAATTGAAGACCTTATCTCGACAGGCATGAGCAGTCTCGCGGCGGTTGACGCTCTGAGGAAAGCGGGGGCTGATGTTCTCGGGATGGTGGCGATATTCACATACGGGTTTGATCTGGCCGCGGAGCGATTCGAGGCCGCTGGTGTACCGCTTTCCACCCTTTCCAATTATGGCGCGCTTATTGATGAGGCCACCGCGGCGGGGGTCGTCAAGGAGTCCGATGTTGAGGTTCTGAGGAGCTGGCGCCTTGATCCTGCCAATTGGGGAAACGATTGATTATTAAAGATTAAAGAATATGAATACCGACATAATAAGCAAACACGGGATCGTCTCGAAGTCTCCGTTTGAACTTTATATGGCCTTCGTGGACATGAGGAATTTCCTTCAGATGCTCCCGGAGGACAAGCGTCAGGGAGTTGAGGCTGACTATGACACCATCACCGCCACCATCCAGGGGTTTAAGATCGGGATCATGGTCAGGGACAGGATCCCATATTCCATGATACAGTTCATCGACAACGGGGCTCCTTTCAGTTTCGGCGGCTCGCTGCATTTCGACGCCGTCCCTGACGGGTCGCAGAGGACAGATTTCCACATCGAGTTCCATGCTGACCTTAATCTGATGATGAAGATGATGCTCAGCGGCAAGATCAAGGAGGCTCTCGACAAGGTCGTTGATGGGCTTGTGTCTGTCTCTGAGGGCAGGATGCCGGAGGGCATTGACGAGGAGACCATGCGGAAGATGCAAGAGGAGCTTGCCAAGAGGCAGGGGCAGGCGTAGAGGCTGATGGAAGGGATCGAGGACAGAGTCTTGATGGACATCCTTTCAAGGGCGGTCGGGCCCGAACGCGCCCACATCGCTTTCGATGCCCTTTCCCTTCCCCCTTCCGTCTCCATCAGGTACAATCCCTTTAAGTTCAGGTCTGACGAGCCCGGCAATCGGGTGCCGTGGTGCGAGTATGGGAGGATCCTTCCGGAACGGCCGAAGTTCGTCATGGATCCGCTGTTCCACGCCGGATGCTATTATGTCCAGGACAGTTCGGCGATGGTCGTCGGACATATTCTCAGAGAACATCTTGACCATTTCGAAGGCCTTGGGAGGCCGGTCCGGGTGTTGGATCTGTGCGCCGCCCCCGGCGGCAAGACGACAGACATCGCCACATCGCTCCGGGACCGCTTCGGCGACTCTTTCCAATTGGTCGCCAATGAAGTGATGAGGAATCGGGCGGCAATCCTGGCTGACAATGTGGCCATCTGGGGCGATCCGAATGTCATTGTGACCTCATGCGATCCCAAAGCCTTCTCCAGGCTCGAAGGCTATTTCGACATTATCGTTACCGATGTGCCTTGCTCCGGAGAAGGAATGTTCCGCAAAGATCCGAAAGCGGTCGAGGACTGGTCCCCCGAGGCGGTGGATCTTTGTGCCGCCCGCCAGAAAAGAATACTCGCTGATGTGTGGCCGGCGCTCCGGGAAGATGGCCTTCTAATCTATTCGACATGTACCTTCGAGGAGGCGGAGAACGATGAGAATGTCGAATGGGCGACTGCGGAACTAGGCGGGGAAGTCGTTGATTATGAATATTCAAAGCTTCCGGGAGTCATTCCTACTCGAACAGGTGGACTTCTGGTGCCAGGCTTCGTGAAAGGAGAAGGACAGTTCGTCGCCGCTCTGCGAAAGACAGTCTCTGCAGGCAAGTCCAAGCTTGGCCCCGAATCACTCAAGCCTGTCCGCGGTGGTTTGGAACTTGGAGTCCACAAAGGGAAGGATTTCATCCCTTCCGCCGACTGGGCCCTAAGCATCAATCCTCCTTTGGACAAATACCCTTCGGTGGAGCTGGATCTGGACACCGCTTTAAAGTTCCTCCACCGGGACGGCATATTCATTGAAGGACAACCGGAAGGTTACTTGATAGTTTGTTACGAGGGCCACCCCCTCGGATTCGTGAAAAACATTGGTCGGAGATGGAACAACCTCCACCCGATCGCCAGAAGGATTAGAATGGATTTATGAATATGATAAGGAAGATTTTTTTGGCTTTTGTGGCAGCTGCCGTGGCTTTGCCGCTTTTTGCTCAGACAAAACCCACTCATGAGGAATACCTTGAGCGTTACAACCTGTTGGTCTCGAAGCTTGGGGCCGCGGGTGTGGGGATAGAGACTCACCTGCAGAAGTGGGAGAGGGACTATCCGGAAGATCTTGACATGCTTTTGGGAAAGTTTTCCTATTATCTGACTAAAAGCCGTACGGACAAGATCGAGCCTATGGAGGGCAGCCGTTATCTTGGCTCCGCTCCTGTGATGACTTTGAAGGATTCCCTGGGCAAGGACGTGAACTATTTCATGGTCGCCTATTTCGATGATGAGCTTTACGGGAAAGCGACCCAGGCCATCGACAAGGCCATTGAGCTGAATCAGAACCGTTTGGATTTCAGGCTTTTCAAGGTCTCATCGCTTTTGGACTATGAGAAAGACAGTCCGGACATGGCTCTTGCCAACTTGAAGGCTCTGATCGATTACGATGGTCATAGCCATCCGGCATGGGAGTATCCAGGCTTGGTCTCAGACAAGGATCTTTTCCCGGCGATTGTCCAGGACTGCTGCTACGCTTTCTATCAACTTGGTACTCCTGGGGGATATGAGGCGTTCAAGGATCTTTCCGAGAAGATGCTTTCCTACTATCCTTCCGCTTCTCAATACATGACAAACATAGGCTCGTATTATCTTGTCTATAAGAAAGATAGTAAGAATGCCCTGAAAATGTACAACAAGGTGTTGAAGAAGAATCCGGACGATTACGCTACTATCAAGAACTGTGTGTTGCTTGCCCGGAATGACAAGAATGTCAAGCTGGAGAAGAAGTATCTTCCGATGCTGATCCGGGTCACTCCTGACGAGACCGAAAAGGCCTCCGCACAAGCCCGACTTTCCGCTCTATAGTTCGATCCAGGGAAGGTTGAATCGGTAGTGGAGGCGGCTGGAGATGAGATGAATGACTCCGTCGGGAGTCTGGGTGCAGGCGAAATAGCCTTTGGGTTCGGCGTGGGCAGCATCCATGACGAAGTCCCCGGTCCAAGCACCACCTGCGATTGTTTTTCCTGAACCATCCGTCAACAGTTTCCCCTTAGTCCAGGATTGCCCCTCATCATAAGACAGGAATAATGTCATCCCGCTTCCAGTGAAAGTCGCCAGCATGATCGGACCTTCCAGAAGCCGCTTCAACACAAGCCTTTGACCACTCCCGATGGGAGGGAATCCGCTTGCCTTACTTGTCCAAGTCCTTCCTTTGTCAGAAGAATAACTGACAGGCATCTTTCCGTCTATCGAATTTCCCCGGCCAAAGGCCATCAGTCGCCCGTCTTTAAGCTCCACTATTCCGGCATGGATCCCGGGAATGGTGGCCCCTGTATCTTCCCAGGTCTTCCCGTCATCTGTACTGACATGAATGGAAGTGCCGTCATCTCCTCCAGGACCGGCATCGCAGCACTGCACGAGAGTTCCGTCGGAGCATATTATCGGACCAGCGATAACCTGGTGTCTGACAGCGTGTTCCGCCTCGACTAGCGAAGGCTCTGACCAGGTCCGGCCATTGTCATGGCTGAACCTTGTCACCATCGCCAGCCTTTTCCAGTCGCCGGAGTCGCCGACCCCGTTGACATGCATTATGGTCCCATCTTCAAGCGTCAGAAGCGAGCTTCCGGTCATATTCCTGTCTGGAACCTTGAAAAACAGGGAGGCGGGGTCCCATTCCTTAGCGCCCTTTCTTAGTCTTGAGCCAAGGACAACCATCTCCCTGCCGCTCTCCGCATCGGTCGAGAACCATATTGCTAGTAAATCACCGTTCCGGCACCATGTGATCGCGGGCTGATGGTTGTGACTGTAGAATGGTGTGTTATCAGTCGGTGGAATGACAAAAGGCACAGGATCAATCCAAAGGGGGGCGCTGGACGGCTTTTCCCATCTGGCTCTTCCTTGTTTGACTTTAACTGAGTTAAGGGTTTTGGTTCCTTTGAACTTCCATGTCTTAGGACTGAAATCTGTCTCCACGACCCTGAAACCGATCTGGTTGTGTTTGTCTGAGGGCATGGCGGCGGAACGGGACGCACTCCTTAGGAACTCAACCGGGGTGTTGTGGCTTCCGCCCCTGGTCACTTTGAATAAGCCTTCGGAAGGCCCGCCCGGATCTTCCATGGACTTGTCTGGATAGTTCCCGTACCAGTCGGAACACCACTCCTCGACATTTCCGTGCATCCCGTAGAGACCGAAGGCGTTAGGCAGTCCGAATTTGGCCTCTAAAGAGACTGGAACCAGTTCTCTTTCAGTCTTTTGATTCTTTAACATGTCATCCGGAAGAGTGTCTCCGGTGTAGAAATCCGTGGTCGTTCCGGCCCTGCAGGCATATTCCCACTCGGCCTCAGAGGGGAGTCTATAGTTCCTGTCGGTCTTTTCGGAAAGCCACTGACAGTAGGCGAGAGCGTCGGTGTAGGAAACGAATATTACAGCATCATTGTCCCCTGAGGAAAAACCACCCTTCCCCCTGAGAGCCTTATGCTCAGGACGAAACTGCTCGTACTGGAGGTTGGTGATCTCAGTCTCACTCATCCTGAAAACCCTGGAGATGGAGACCTCGTGGACAGGCCCCTCGTCAGAGTCCACTCCGCCGCGGGCGCTGCCCATCAGGAAAGTGCCGGGAGGGATTGTCACCATCCTGGGCATCTCCAGGGCGCTGAGACTTGCCGTTATTAATAATGACAGGATCGCGAGCCTGTTATGTAAATTATTCATGATGATGCCTTTGCTCGTAGAGTTCCCTGGAATTCACAAGGTTCTGCCAGATGCTGTAAAGACCTCCGGCGACTGAGGAAACAGGAGTCATCCAACTGTAGCCCAACCAGATAAGGAATCCGCTATTCTTCTGGCCCAAGGCCTGTCCGGCGGTGATAGCGTCGGCTCTGCGGACTTTGGGGTTGGTGTCCTTGCACATGTACCGGCCTATCTTCCTTCCGGCGACGAACTGGATCAAGGTGCAAAGCATTGAGACGATTCCGATAAGCAGGGCTCCCCATAGGGAAATGCCGCTTCCGATCAGGGCCTTGGTGGCAAGATAGATGGACAGGCAGAGAGTGAATCCCCAGATGTAGAAAGCCCAACCAGCGATGCCCACCAGGCGATCATGAAGCTTTTTCCAAGTGTAGCGGATGAGCCACGCGAGAAGCAGGGGAAACACCAGCAGAGGAAAGACTCTTTTGCAGATCGCGATGAATCTAGTGCCGAAGGTCACTCCCTCGACCGGGTGGACAAGTGGAATGACAAGAGGAATGACCAAAGCGGCGAAAATATTGATTATTACCACGTAAGTGACTGCGTCGGAAAGACTTCCGCCGAGCTTGTCGGTAATCACCCCGGCTGCGGCCGCTGTCGGGCAGACAAAACAGAGCATCGCACATTCGACAAGGATCCTTGCCTCTCCTTCAGGCAGGGCGATGGCCAAGAGAGATAGGGTCACGAACGCACCCATCTGCAAAGCCAGGACAAGGAAGTGCCACTTCTTGAATCTCAAATCCTTGGGTGAGACTTTGTTGAACTGGAGGAAAAGCATGATCGCCACCATCACCGGCTGGACATCTTTCGCGAAACGGGAGAAGGCTGGTTCCGCACCCGAACTTGAGGGAATTATATAGTTAAGGATCAAGCAAATGACTATCCCCGCCACGATCGCTATGGGAAGCATCCAGTCCTTTATGAATTCGATTATTCTCGACATCTTGAATAAAATAAGGTGCAAATATCGCGAAATAAATAATAACTTTGTGGTTCGATGTTGATTATTAATAATTATTCAAGATGAAAAAAATTATTCTTATGATCGCGTCTGCAATGACCATCGCCGCCTGCGCTCCCAAGCAGGCTGAGATTCCGGCGATTGACACGACGAACTTTGACACCTCAGTTTCCCCTGCGGAGGATTTCTACCAGTATGCAACCGGTGGTTGGCAAAAGAAAAATCCCCTTAAACCCGAGTACGCTCGTTTCGGTTCATTTGACAAGCTCAGCGAGCTGAATGTCGAGCGCCTTAATGAGCTTTTCAAGAGCATGTCCTCGATGAAGGCTGACAGGGGGAGCGTCGAGCAGAAGATCTCTGACCTTTATAAACAGGGTCTTGACTCAGTCAAGCTCAACCAGGATGGAGCCGCCCCTTTGAAGGGCATCCTCGAGAAGATTTATTCCGTGAAGGACAAGGCTGGCCTCGTGGAGCTTGTCGCTGACATGCATAATTGTGGTCAAGGCGGTTTCTTCGGCGCCTATGTCGAGTCCGACATGGTCGACAGCGACAACCAGATTCTCTATATCGGCCAAGGTGGCTTGGGAATTGGCAACAGGGATTACTATGTCAAGCCTGAGAATGCCGCTTTGAAAGAGGGCTACCGGGCTTTCCTGGAGAAGGTGTTCGCCCTCGCCGGCAATCCGGATCCCAAGAAGGCTTCTATGAATGCTTTGGCGGTTGAGGATGTCCTTGCTGAGAACTCCTGGGACAGCATAAAAGAGAGGGATGTCGAGGCTCAGTACAATGTGTACAGCAGTGAGACTCTCCAGAGCGGTTTCCCTGGGTTTGACTGGAACGCTTACTTGACCCGCCGCGGGATCCCGGCCCAGGAAAAGCTCGTCGTGGCCGAGCCTGACTTTTTCGAGAAGTTCGGCCAGTATTTCGCCAATGAGGACTTGTCCATCCTCAAGGACTATCTTGCCGCCAGAGTCATTAGTGGCGCCGCAAGTTCCCTGAGCGACGACTTCTATGCCGCATATTTCGATTTCTTCAGCACCCAGATGTCTGGCATCAAGGAGCCCAGGCCTCGCTGGAAGAGGGCTATGCAGGTTCCTAACGGCATCTTGGGACAGGCTGTTGGCAAGATGTACGTCGAGAAGTATTTCCCCGCCTCTTCGAAAGAGAAGATGATCACTCTTGTGGATAACCTCAAGACCGCTTTCCATCAGCACATTGACGAGCTCGATTGGATGGGTGACGACACCAAGGCCAAGGCTCACGACAAGCTTAACAACTTCATCGTCAAGATCGGATATCCGGACGAGTGGAAGGATTACTCTACCCTGGACATCGATCCCGAAAAGAGCTATTATGATAACATCCTCGCAGCGAGGAAGTGGAGCGTGGCCGATAATCTCTCCAAGCTCGGCAAGCCCACTGACAGGACAGAGTGGGGCATGTCTCCCCAGACTGTCAACGCTTATTATAATCCCAGCACCAACGAGATATGCTTCCCTGCCGCCATCCTTCAGCCTCCGTTCTTCAATCCGGATGCTGACGACGCTGTCAATTACGGAGGTATCGGTGTTGTGATCGGTCACGAGATGTCCCACGGATTCGACGACCAGGGTCGTCTGTTCGACGGCAAGGGCAATATGTCCGGCTGGTGGACAGATGAGGATGATGCCAAGTTCAAGGCCAAGGCCAAGATTCTTGCCGACCAGTTCAGCGCGGTCGAGGTCCTTCCCGCCAAGGATGGCCAGCCTGCTCTTATGGCCAATGGAGAGCTCAGCCTCGGAGAGAACATCGGTGACCACGGTGGCTTGAGCATTTCCTACACCGCCATGCATAACGCAATCGCCGGCAAAGATCCCGGTCTCATTGATGGCTTCACTCCTGACCAGAGGTTCTACCTCTCTTACGCGACAGTTTGGGCTCAGAATATCACAGACCAGGAGAAGGCCCGCAGGACAAGGCAGGATGTTCACTCCCTGGCAGTCAACAGGGTGAACGTGTCCATCAAGAACTTCCAGTCTTTCTTCGACGCTTTCGGTATCAAGGAGGGCGACCCGATGTGGCGTCCGGAGAGCGAAAGAGTCCACATCTGGTAGAAAAGTGGAAGCGACTGGATTCATAGCCCGTCGCCTTCGTTTCGGAGGGAAGATCGCCATGGCATCCATAGCGATCTCCTTCCTTATCATGATCATAGCTGTGGCGGTCTCCTCCGGTTTCAGGGAGGAGATCCGCGACGGCATTTCTGACTTGACCGGAGACGTCCAGCTTGTCCCGGCCGACATGAATTACATCAACGATTCCTCCCCGATGTCCACGGAGGAGGAATATGTCTCTGACATTAAGGAACTTCCGGAAGTAAAGCGGGTGGTCCCCGCCGTCTATCGGGCAGGAATAATCAAGAATGGGGAGAATATCCACGGGGTCCTGTTCAAGGGTATTCCGTGGGAGAAAGGAGAAGCCGACACGGTCAAGCTGGCTGTCAAGATTCCGTCCAGACTCAGGGATCTTGTTGGGGTTGAGGTCGGAGGAAAGCTCCTTTCCTATTTCATCGGGGAGAATGTCAAAGTCCGTAATTTCAATGTCACGGGAGTGTACGAGGGAATTATGGACGGCACAGACAACATGATAGTTTTGTGTGACATCGCTGACCTGCAGCGTCTTAACGGTTGGTCCTCAGATGAGGTCTCGACTCTAGAGATTGGCCTTGTCCCTTCCCATAGGAACTCCATCCTGATGCGCGAGGCTTCTGACAAGGTCGGGATGATAGCCCTCGAAAAAGGGCCGGAAGGAACTGACAGGCTGATCTCAACATCTGTCATGAGCCGCTACCCTCAGATATTCGATTGGCTGGACCTTATTGATTTCAACGTGCTTTTCATCTTGATCCTGATGACGATCGTGGCCGGTTTCAACATGATCTCCGGCCTCCTGATAATGTTGTTCAGGAATATCTCCACCATCGGAACCCTGAAGTCCCTCGGAATGACCGACAGGTCCATAGCCAAGGTGTTCCTGAAGGTGGCCTCCGTGATTGTCTTGAAAGGGATGGCGATCGGCAATGCTGCGGCGCTGCTCTTGTGTGCCCTGCAAAGTTCGACTCACCTGTTAAGGCTCAATCCCGAGAATTACTTCGTCTCCTTTGTCCCCGTCCACGTCAATATCCCCATGGTCGTTTTCGCCGATGTCATCTCCTTCGTGGTCATCATGCTTCTGCTCCTGATCCCTTGCGTGTTCATCTCGAGGGTTGACCCGGCTCAGACTGTCCGGGCTCAGTAGAATTGTCTCGGGTTCTTTAATCCCTTGGAATATACGATATTGGCGGGTTATCGCCTTGATGTAGGCTCCGGTGGCTGGACCTGTCTCTCCGCTCTCGAGGTCTTGAAGTGCCCTGCCTCCTCCGCTGTTGTATGCCCCAATTGTCATCCATTTCAGGATTTCAGGGTCTTCTGAATACATTGAAAGCATTTTTTTCAGGAACGCCAAGTACCTCGTTCCGGCTTGGATGTTCTGCTCCGGATCGAGAGGGTCATTAACTCCGAAACGTTTAGCGGTCACAGGCATCATCTGCATGATTCCCAGAGCGCCTCTTGGCGATTCTGCCTGGATCAGGAATTTTGACTCGCTCCATGCCAACGCCGCAAGAAGTTTCCAGTCCCAACCCAAGGTCTTGGCACTTGTTTTAAGGGCTTCGTCGTAGGGGCTGATTATTCCGGAATCCGCCCTCCAAGCGTTGTCAGGGGCTCCATAGCATTTCGAAAAGCGGTTTACTGTAGCGTCGTGTTCGGCCGTTCCCTTGTACCTTGCGAACCACCGGACAAGTTCTCTGTTCCCCCTGTGCCCGGATTTGTAGACCCAGACTACCGGAGATTCTTCGAGGGGAAGAGCTGTCAATCCGGCTGTGTCTCGGTACCCTGAAGCCGGAAGTACCAGAATGTCAAGGCTGTCCAGAAGAAGAGAATCAAGATAGGAGACTTTTTCATCCGCGAGAAAGATCGCCGCTGAGTCGCTGTGATCTTTCACGAAGGCTCTCAAGAACTCGTAATTGAGCCCGACCGCAAGGGACGTGGCAAGCTGCATGGAATCTCCGGGATGAATGGCGCACCGGAGGGGCCTTCCAGTGTGGTTCCGGAATGGGGACGGGCCATGACTATGGAAAAACCGGTTCCCGGCCACGGGAAGCAGTATGAGCGCCAGAACACACGCCAGCCTGGGGAAGAAGCGCTTCATTACCTTCTGAAACCACCGCCGCCTATGTCGGATCTTCCTCCTCCGGATGACAAGCCAGAGCCGGCTTTGACCTTCTGGTTCTGGAAAGGCTGCAGGTAGAAGGGCCAGTAGACCCCGAACTTGAGCGCTCTCTGGGTGCGGATATAATGGTGGGCACTGAAATAGTCATTCTTCTCCATCGGCCATCCTTGTCCGACATTCTCGGCTTTCAGGAATATGCACGCGCGTTTCCACTGGACGTTGATAAAGGCGTCGATAACGGGACCGTTGTGGTACTGGGTCTGTTTCTGGTTGTAGAACACACCGACGGCCGGATTCCAGGCTGGAGAATAATAGAGGGTGTTGTACCAGACGTCTCCTCCAAGTTGCATCTTCATGGTGCCTTTCGAGATGTCGAACTGCAGATACAGACGGGAGTTGGCGGCAAGAGTGGGAACCGGCACGACGTCCTGGTTGGACGACACTTGGAAGAGGAGCCGGTTGTCCATCCTGAGAGGTCCAAATGCGAAGTCCTTTGATAGAGAAGCGCTTAGCACGCTCATCGGGGAGGTGTTCTGCCTCACGACAGCGAGCGAGTCGAAATAGATGTTCCCGTCAAGCAAAGCATAGCCAACCTCCGCTGACACTTTCCATTTCGGAATATCCAGCCTTGCCTGCAGTTTCGTCTCGGAGGTCTTCCTGAAGTCGTTGTTCCACTTGAAGTGGTTGGAGTAGAAATGATTGTGGTAATGCTCCGGCTCTTTTAGCGAGGTCTCGAAATGAACGTTCAAGGACACTGGGCTTTTACGGGCCCGGCGGAAAGGATGCAGTGTGAACAGCGCGTTGGCCTTGATGGACATGTCGTTCATCTCGCTGCCCAGGAAGACATAGTCTCCGGAAGCGTCCCAATGGATGTAGTCTCTAAGCTGACCTTCGACTCCGGCGTAGACAAAGGAGGAATTCCAGATCGTGTTCGTGTTGCCTTTGAGGAAAGTCGGGTCGAAATCGTACCAATTGGTGATCCTGTTTCCGACTCCGGCGTTAAGTTTTGACACGATCGCGTCATCTGCCCACGGCTGTAGCCGCAGGAACACCCTGTTCTCGAGTTTGGAGACCCTGGTGGAATCATAGGAGTTGGTCGGATTGTACAGGAAGTCGCGGTAGAACTGCCTCGCTATCTCATCGCTGCTCGAGATCTGATCCTCATATCGCTTGCGGAACACTGAATATTCGGAACTGTGACCGATGAAGGCGGTTGTGATGTCCTCTGGATCAAGCGTGTCCCGAGCGGCTTCCCTCTCTTGGGCCGCCAGGAGGACAAGGCTGTCCACTGAGGCTATCATAAGCGAGTCACCGGAAGCGAGGATCCTCTCCCTGTAGGCCTTGTCCCATTTCTTATCCCTCATCGTGTTGATGAAGGTGAATGGAATCCTGTATTGCTGGTCGAGGAAGAATGTCTTCTTGACAATTTTGTTGGAGGCTTTGGAAAGGTGGATAGGATACTCCCTGGCGTCAAGGGTGGTGTCCCTGACCATGGCGTTGTCGGTGGTTCCTCCGTTCTCGTTCCTTGTGATCTTGTTATGGATGTAGCCGGCGTGCATCAGGTACTTCTTTCCGGTGTAGTTGAAAGAAGCTGAAAGGCTCTTGTTGGCTGTCGTCTCGTTCTCCATGATCCCGTTCCCTCCGAAGCGGTTGTACTCGAGAGTGTAGTTGAACTCAGGGAAGATGTTCTGGCTAGTGAGGATGTGGAGGTTATCCGAAGCCTTCTGTGTGTTGGCGAAAAGGGTACCGGTGTAGGAGAGCTCGGTGTAAGCTGTCTTCGTGTTGTAGAAAGGCAGTGTCTTGGCCGAGTAGGTCCACGACTCGTAGGGCTGGTAGAAGGAGACCCCATTCTCGCTTGTGCGGTTGAAGTAGTTGTAGTACTGGACCGCGGATCCGGCCACTCCCAGCCAGGTGGCGTTGACATCCTTCCTGAAGAACGGGTAATCGTGGAACCGGAAATTGGCCGTGGTGTCCGGGATCTTTATGTCCATCTTGTGGAACTCCCGCTCGTGGGTCCACTGGATGATCCTCTTGTAGAGCATGGAGTCCGGCAAGGCGAAGGTCTCAAGGATCCTGGGAGTGTTCTCCCTGATGCTGTCCCGAATCGCCACAAGGCTGTCCTTGATGGTCTGCAGGCTGTCTGCCTCGCGTCTCTTAATCTTTTCCTTCTGCTCGACGTCGTACTTCCTCTTGTCATTCTTTGAAAGGCCGGCGTACCAGGAATCGAACTCGGCTTTCTTCCGGGCTTTGTATTCAATCGTGTAAAGAGAGTCCAGGATGGGCCAGTCGATAGAGTCTCCCGCTTGTTTGAGGGAGTCGCTGACTATTTGGTGGACAAGGGAGTCGATGATGGCAACGTAGTACTTGTACCTGAAGGGATCGGTCTCCTTGAGGGAGTCGGGAGGGAATATGGAATCCCTGGCGGTGACAAGAGGCACGGTGTCATAAAGTTCCAGGAAAGACGAGGTGTCGTAGTCCCCGATTTTCCCCGATCCGTGCTTAATGAATATGTTCCTGTAGCGGATCGTGTCCGGGGTTTGTGGCCTGTCAGCAGAGACAAATCCGTAGCCCGGATCCCCTTCCGAGGGGCGGACACCCATTCCAATGGCGTGGAGTGAGATGACACACACCACGACCAGGGGGAACCATATTCTTTTCAATGCCTTTCTCATGCGGGAAAGATGTATAATCCCACAAAGTTAGTCTTTTTCCGTTTCTCCAACAAATCCCGAGCCGAGAAGAGATAATGTCAAGGTTTTTTCTTATCTTGTAGAGCTATGAGGAAGATTAAACACATCTACGAGACAGACCCCTGGCTTGAGCCTTACAAGGAGGCTATTGAAGAGCGTCATGACAGAATTATCGCCGCCAGGAATAAAATAACCCAAGGCGAAGACGTGAGCCTTTCGGAGAGGATTAACAATCATCTTTATTATGGACTCCACAAAGAGGCGGATGGCTCATGGGTGATCCGCGAGTGGGCTCCGAACGCTTCCCGAATCTATCTGATCGGCGAGTTCAACAACTGGAAACGGACCTCCGCCTATGAGTTCAAGGTCGCTGGTGAAGGCAATTGGGAACTTCGGCTGGACAACATGTTTTTGAGCCATGGAGAGCTGTATAAGCTATTCATAGAATGGCCGGGAGGGGGTGGAGAAAGGATCCCTGCCTACTGCCGGCGTCTTGTGCAGGATCCGGTGACAAAGGTTTTCTGCGCCCAGGTCTGGGATCCTGCGGAACCATACGAATGGAAACATGACAAGGTGCTTCGCAGACCTCATCCTCTGATCTATGAATGTCATATCGGAATGAGTTCCGAGGAACCTAAAGTATCTACTTTCAGTGAGTTCCGCAGGGATGTCCTGCCTCGGATCAAAGCCCTTGGGTACGACACCATCCAGATAATGGCCCTTCAGGAACACCCTTATTATGGCTCTTTCGGCTACCAGGTGTCAAACTTTTTCGCCCTGAGCTCCCGTTTCGGCACTCCTGACGAGTTCAAGGAACTTGTCGACACTGCCCATTCGATGGGGATAGCCGTGGTCATGGACATTGTCCACTCCCACAGCGTGGACAACGTGGTTGAGGGACTTGGGCTTTTCGACGGAAGGGACGACCTGTACTTCTATTCTGGGCCTCAAGGCCATCATCCCGCATGGGGATCCCGATGCTTTGATTACGGGAAGGATGAGGTGGTGAGGTTCCTATTGTCCAATTGCAAGTTCTGGCTAGAGGAATATCACCTGGACGGTTTCCGCTTCGACGGAGTCACCAGCATGATTTACTGGGATCATGGGCTCGGAAAGGATTTCGGGGACTATAAACTGTATTTCGACTCCGGAGTGGACGAGAACGCGGTGACTTACCTCGCGCTGGCGAACATGCTGATCAGGGAGATCAAGCCCTCGGCTATCACCATCGCGGAGGATGTCAGCGGAATGGCCGGTTTGGCGGCTCCTTTCGCCGCCGGAGGGGTTGGCTTTGATTTCAGGATGGCGATGGGGATCGCCGACCACTGGATCAAATGGATAAAAGAGAGGACTGATGAGCAGTGGAGCCCCGGGGAGATTTGGTATGAGCTGACCAACAAGCGTTCTGACGAGAAGACCATCAGTTATGCCGAATGCCATGACCAGGCCCTTGTTGGAGACAAGACGATAATATTCCGCCTGATCGACAAGGAAATGTATTTTTCCATGAATAAGGATTCTCAGAATGCCGTTGTCGACAGAGGTGTGGCTCTCCACAAACTGATCCGTCTGGCCACCCTTGGCACCGCAGGTGACGGTTATCTGAATTTTATGGGAAATGAGTTCGGCCATCCTGAATGGATCGATTTTCCCCGGGAGGGCAATGGATGGAGTTTCGACCACGCCAGGAGGCTCTGGTCACTTGCTGACAATGGCTCTCTGCGCTATGGTTGCCTGAGGGAATTCGACAAGGCGATGATTGGTCTTGCGAAGCGCTACAAGATACTGTCCGGCCGTCCGGAACTGATCCGTTCCGACGAGGAGAAGAAAATCTTGATTTTTGGGCGCGAAAACCTTATCTTTGCGCTGAATTTCAACCCGGTCGCCTCTTTTGCCGATTATGGATTCGAGGTCGCTCCGGGCAAGTACGTGAAAGTCTTGGATTCCGACGATGAGAGGTTCAACGGGTTCTCGCGGCTGGCCGCGGATTCCGACCATCTCACCATCGACGGTGTCTTAAGGCTTTACCTGCCGAGCCGCTGTGCGCTCGTGCTGGAAAAAGAAGATTAGAAGTTTTAAGTTAAGTTAGATTATGGCTTTTCTGAAATTCAACAAGTCTGAGTTGGTCAATCTCTCGTATTCCTTGAAGAGGGAGATCATAAGCGCCAACAAGACCGGAGCCTACTGCAACACGTCCATCGTCACTTGCAACACCAGGCGTTACCACGGTCTTTTGGCAGTCCCGGTGGACAAGTTCGGAGGAAGGAAACATCTGCTGCTCTCATCGATGGACGAGAGTCTGGTGCTAAACGGCAAGCAGTTCAACCTCGGGATCCACTGCTATGGCGACATCTACGAGCCCCGGGGACACAAGTACATCATTGATTTCGAAGCGGATCCAGTTCCTAAGATTACTTACAGGATCGGCGGTACCATATTCACGAAAACCATCATGCTTGTCCCCGATGCCGACCAGGTACTGATCAAGTATGAGATGGTCAGTTCACCTGCGAAGGAGCGTCTGCTTCTCACGCCGTTCCTTGCTTTCCGCGACATCCATGCCCTGACAAGGGAGAATCCCGATGCAAGGACGGAAGGTTGGGAAGTCAAGGGAGGCATGGCATGGAAGCTTTATGAGGGTTTTCCTGACTTGAACCTCCAGTTCAACACCAAGGATGTAAGGTTTGTCCAGACTCCGTGCTGGTACAAGGGAGTTACCTACTCAGACGAGTACAGGCGTGGTTTCGACTGCATGGAGGACCTGTATGTTCCGGGTCATTTCGAGGCAGAGATGAAGGAAGGTGAATCAATCATATTCTCAGCCTCCGTGTCAGAGATGAATCCCTCCGGGCTCAGGCGCCGCTTCGACTCCCTTCTGGCAAAGATTCCGCCTGTTACATCTTTCCATGACCAGCTTGTTCGTTGTGCGGATCTGCTGATCCA
>ONUG01000039.1 GCA_900320965.1 uncultured Bacteroidales bacterium
GGTAGAAATCCGAAAGCGAGGCGACAGCCCTTGAGACGACATATTCAAAGGGCCCGGGGAGGGATTCAGCCCTGGCATTGACGACTTCCACGTTGCTGAGGCCAAGACTACGGACGGCTTCTGAGGCAACCAAGGTTTTCTTCCTGATCGAATCGCAGAGGGTGAACTTAGCGTCAGGGAACATGATGGCCAGCGGAATGCCTGGGAATCCGCCTCCAGTACCGAGGTCCAGGATCCTTGTTCCGTTGCCTTTTATGCTAAGCTGGCGGAAAACCTCCGGTTTTAACTCTTTGAGATAATATGCGATAGCGAGAGAGTGCGCGACATGGTGGGCGTATAGGCCATCAATGTCTTTCCTGGAGATGACGTTGATCTTGGAGTTCCACTCCTTGTAGATTCCATCCATCTGACGGAATTGTTCAAGCTGTGTGTCAGAAACTTCTGTAAATGAGTCCTTTACTAGGACAGAGAATTGTTCGAAATCCATAATCCTGTCAGTCATTATTCTCCTCGGAGCGAAGAGTGTCGATAATCAGCTTTGCCCTGCGGATGCGGGTCTTCACCGTGTTCAGCTCAAGATCCATATTCTCGGCAATCTCGTCGTATTTCATCCCATCGATAAGACGTTTTCTTGCGACCTCGCGATAAAGCTCCGGAAGCCGGTCGATGTATTTTATCCTCTCTTCCTCAGACTCTGTCTTGATCAGATTGTTAAGAGCGTCCTCGGACTGGTCAGGAATCCCTTCAAGACCAGATGATTGCGTCTCGTCGTCAAGATAAACAATCTGGTTCTTTGGATGAACCCTTTTTTCTTTCTCAAGAGAATCAAGCGCCGTGTTTTTGGCGATTGTGCAAAGCCATGTCAGAAACTGGCTTTTGCTGTCGTCAAAGTTGTGGATCTGCCGGAAAGCTTTCTCGAAGCTCCGGGAACAGATGTCATCGACATCATAGTCGTCAATATTCTTGAAACGGGTCTTTATGTAGGAACGTAGCTGGTCGATATGACGGTCCCATAGGGCTGTGAACGCCAGTCCGTTGCCGTTTCTCGCCAGGATCACCAGCTCATCAATGGGCTTCAAGCCAGTTGTTGCCATAGTCACATTCGACAGTGAGCGGAACGCTCAGTTTCACAACGTTTTCCATTTTTTCGACGACAATCTTTTTCAGTGTCTCCACTTCCTCCGGAAGGGTGTCGAACACAAGTTCATCGTGGATTTGAAGGACCATCTTGGACTTCAAGCCCTGCTTGCTCATCTCATTGTCGACAGCTATCATCGCCAGTTTGATGATGTCAGCGGAAGTCCCTTGGATCGGAGCGTTCACGGCATTCCTCTCGGCAAGTGCCCTGATCGTGGCGTTCTTGGAGTTGATCTCCGGAATATACCTCCTGCGGCCAAATAGTGTTTCCACATACCCGGTCTCCCTGGCAGCCTCCTTGGTGTCCTCGATGAAGGATTGGATTGAAGGAAAACCAGCGAAATAGTCGTCGATTATCTTCTGAGCCTCCTTTCTTCCGATCCTGAGCCTCTGGGCCAGTCCGAAAGAAGAGATCCCGTACATTATTCCGAAGTTGGCGGTCTTTGCGATCCTTCTCTGGTCGGCGGTGACTTCCTCGTGTGGGATCCCGAATATTTTGGCGGCGGTCGCGGAGTGGATGTCTATCCCGTGCTTGAAGGCGTTGATAAGGTGCTGGTCACAGCTGAGATGAGCCATTATCCTGAGCTCAATCTGGGAATAATCGGCAGACATGACAAGTCCTCCAGGGAAACTTGGCACAAAGGCTTTGCGGATCTCCCTCCCTCGGTCTGTACGAATAGGGATGTTCTGGAGATTAGGGTTGGAGGAACTGAGCAGCTTTTTGACAGCCCTGAATTCCAGGATCTCATCCACGATCGGGTGCTTGTCCGCTATGTCCAGAAGCGTTGTCTCATCAGTGGAGTAGGTTCCGTTCTTGTTCTTCTTCGGCTTGGCTGAGAGTTGGAGTTTCTCAAACAATACTTCACCTATTTGCTTAGGAGACGAGACGTTGAGCAAGGGATCCCCGGCCAGTTCCCTGACCTTGGCCTCTCGTTGGACCATCTCTTCGCTCAGATGGGCAGTGTAGTCCTTCAGCGATCCGAGATCGACTTTCACTCCATTCCGCTCCATCTTGGACAGTACCTTGAGGAGTGGCTCTTCCATGGTGTCATACAAGTCGGTGACGCCCTTTTCTGCGAGATCCTCTTTCAGCTTGTCATTGAGAATCAGTAATATGGCTGCTTCCCTTGACCTGTCAGCCTTAGCCTCTTCCGCAGGAATGTCATCAAACAGGGAACCTGTGGCGCCCTCATTTTCCTGACCCGGAGAGTCGATTGACATCCCGGCAATGCTTTGAGCGAGCACATCTATCTTGTGGCTCTTCTCCGGGTCGATAAGGTAGTGCATCAGCCCTATGTCTTGGAGTTTCCCTTTCAGCTCGACTCCGGCAGAGGCGAGAATATTCATCTGCCGCTTGAGGTCGTCTCCCACTTTGGTGATTGACTCGTCCTCCATGAGGTGACGGAATTCCTCCGGACCTCCTTCGGCGACCAAATAAAGATTCTTCGCTTCGCCGAGATTCTTCGCTTCGCTCAGAATGACAGGGGTGGCCACGATGACTCTTTGGGGTTTGGAGAATATTCCTCCGCCGGCTCCTTCGGTGATGACCGAAATGACCTTCCCATCGCCCCCGGCAATAAACTCCTTTGGACTTACCTTATTGATCTCCAGTTGTTTCTCTTCATGTACGACTGGGGCTGAGACATGGCCTATGTATCTTCGCAAAGAGTTGAACTCGTATTTCTCAAAAAGGTCAGCGAGGAGGGGACCATAAGAATTGTCCACCTTCATGGCTTCCGTGGTCACATCGACCTGGATGTCGGTCTTGATGGTGACCAGCTCACGGCTCAGGCCGATGTGGTCACTGGCTTCTTCGAACATCGCTTTCTGCCTCGGGGAAAGCTCATCCAGATGGTCGTAAATGCCTTGTACCGATCCGTATTTGGAGACCAGCTTACCGGCTCCTACCTCACCCACCCCTTTGACACCCGGGACGTTGTCCGCAGTGTCTCCGCAGATGGCCAGCATGTCGATGACTTGGGAAGGGGATTGGATGCCATATTTGCTTCTGATCTCATCCACCCCGACAATCTCGTTGTCGCCTCCGGATTTCCCGGGCTTGTATTGCCAGATGTGATCCTCGATGAGCTGTCCGTAATCCTTGTCCGGAGTGACCATGTAGACATCCAGACCTTCCCTGGCGCATCTCTTCGCCATGGAACCAATCACGTCGTCCGCCTCATAGCCCATCATCATGAGTGTCGGGATGTTCATCGCCGCGCAAAGCTCCTGAAGAGGTTCCAGGGCATCGATTACCAACTGGGGAGTCTCCGTCCTGTTAGCCTTGTATTCGGGGTACATCTTGTTACGGAAAGTCCCTCCCGGCGGATCGAAGGCGACCGCCAGATAGTCGGGTTTTTCCCTGTCGATCAGTTCCAGGACATATTTGGTGAACCCGAAGAGGATCGACATGTCCGCCCCCTTTGAGTTGATCATCGGCTTGCGGAGGAAGGCGTAATACATCTTGAACACGAGGGCGTGTCCGTCGATGAAGAATATTTTTTGAGGCATCCGGCTAGGAGATTCTATTCTTCAGGCATGAACATTGGATCCCAAGCGGGAAGAAGGATCGGCTTCTGGGCAAGCTGGGCCTTAAGGCTGTCCGGGACATATTTCTTCTCGACCACGAGGCGGAACATGTACTCATTGAACCACTCGTCGGTCATGATGAGGTTGCCTTTGTAGCCGCTGGCAGCTCCCCAGCTGTTCTCAACCATCCATTTGACCGGCTTTTCGTCCTTAAGGTCGACGGCGATCAGGGTCATGGCGTGGGATGAGCCGCTGGCATGGGTCATGATCCTCTGTTTCTTGTCCATTCCGAAAGTGGTGCCGAAAAGGGAACCGTAATCGAAGTTGGCGAGGTCGAGCGTGCCTTTCTGGCGATTGCTGAACTTGCCCACATCGCAGGAGAAATACATGGCAGTGTTGTCCTTGATCGAGGCTATGGCGATCTCCTTGATAGTCTCGATGGGGACATTGAGGTACACCCAGTTCTGGCCGTCGTAGACGTGGCGGTCGTAGGCGATCTCATAAACTTTGCCGAATTCTCTTGAAGGGTCGTTCATCAGCATGATGTAGTTGTTGTTAAGATCCTCGCCGATCCATTCCTTGTAGAAGGAGAGGGGAGTGTAAGTCTTTGTGCTGATGATCTTGTCCTTGGAGTCGCGCATGGTGTATTCAAACTCTGTCGGAGGCTCTCCGAGGCAGAGAACGAGCATACGGTAGATTTCTTTGAGCATCTCAACCTTCATCGCCTGGCAGTCTTTCGGCTTCGCGTCGCGGAGAAGCAGGCCGTCTTCGCGGAGTTTCGTGGCGATCTGGGTCCTCATTCCGGAAGTGCTGTTGGCGTTGAGGGTCTCAGGCATGACGTCGGAAGGGACAACGCCATATTTCATGACAAGATTTGACACTCCGGTGAACTGACCGCCGTCCCCGATCGGGTTGCTGAACAGCCAGTCGACCTCGCGGTCGTCGAAACCTTTGTCTTTAGTGTCGATGACTCCCTGGAGGAAAAGGTTCGCTTTCTCGAGCTGGTCATAGAAGAATGAATAGTTCTGCGAGAAAGTGAAAGCGCCAAGGTCATATTTGTCGATCATTCTTGCCCTAAGTACATTGAGCCCCGAAAAGAGCCAGCAACGGCCGGAGGATTTCTGGTCGGTTATGCCCTTCGTCTTGACAATGTCCGAGAAGTGGGTGTCGATCATCGCGATATTCTCGGAGTTGGCGGCGAGAACGCCTATCGCGGTGGTGTTGAGTGCATTCTTTATCGCCTTATCGGCGGGTGTGCCTTCATATCCTTTGCGGATCTCTTTCAGCATTTCAGCGCTGATGCCTCCCTTGGGATCCGCTTTTTGTTGGGCTGAGATAGTGCCGCATGCGAGAATGGCGATGGCGGCAGATAAGATTGTGATTGATTTTTTCATAAACGGTCGTTGATTTGGGGTAAAATTAGTGATATTTCACCGGATAACCAAACAAAACCGTTATTGTGAGGAAAGTTTAAGGATGATGTTGTCCAGTTGTCGGAATAACTCGGGAACAGTCTCCGGAGTGACACTCTCGCAAAGGACCGCGGCCCCGGCTTTGTCCGGTACACACGACAGATGTTCCCGCATGGAGATCCCTTTCTCGGTGAGTCTTACGATCATCTGTCTCCCATCTTCGGTTCCCTTGCTCCTTGTAAGCAGGCCCTCCTCCTCCATCCTTTTCAGGAGAGGTGTCACGGTGTTTGTCTCGAGGTAGAGCCTTTTCGCTATGTCATTCACCGGCATCGCGTCCTTCTCCCACAAGACCATCAGGACAAGGTACCTGGGATAGGTCAGTCCGTGCTCCGACAAAAGCGGATTATAGACTTGCGTGAGAAGGCGCGAAGCGGTGTATAACCTGAAACAGAGCTGGTTGTCCAGCTTGAACTTTTCTTCCATCAAAGCATCTCAAGAATATCTTTCTCCATCGTCTCCGGGGTCACGACCGGTGCGAAACGCTTGATTGTGGAACCATCCCTGGAGATCAGGAACTTGGTGAAATTCCAGAGGATGTCACTATCCTTTTCCACACTCTTGCTGATTCCTTTGAGCAGCTTGTGGGTGGCTTTAGCCTTCAATCCGTTGTACTCCTCTGTAGGAGCCTGTGACTTCAGGTACTCGAAGATAGGCTCAGCCTTGGCTCCGTTGACATCAGTCTTCGCCATCAGAGGGAAAGTGACACCATGGTTCAGGCGGCAGAATTCCTCGATTTCCTCATTGGAACCAGGCTCCTGGCCTGCGAATTGGTCGCAAGGGAAACCAACAATGACAAAACCTTGGTCCTTGTACTTCTGGTAAAGTGCCTCCAGACCATCATACTGGGGAGTGAAACCGCACTTTGAGGCGGTGTTGACAATCATCAACACCTTGCCCTCAAACTGTGCGAAGTCAAATTCCTTGCCCTTGTTGGAAAGGGACTTGAAATCATAAATCCTCTCCATGGCTTAGATCTGTTTGGTAAGCCAGTTCTGAAGTCCGATCTTCTCGATCATCTCGAGCTGACCCTGGCTCCAGTACATGTCTTCCTCCTCGTCAAGAGCGTAAGCCCTGAGGAGATCGTATGTCTTGAAATCATCGGAGAGGGAAGTGGTGAGGTCCATGAGGATGGGAACTTCCCTGACGGAGACAGCGAGATCGGATTTGATGTACTCGACGGGATCGTCGCACACCGGCATCTCGGGAGCGGCCTCTACTTTCGGGCATCCGCCGAGGTCAATGATGCGGTCGATGAATTTGTCGACCCACTCCATCTCTTCGTCAGCGTGCTCGGCGTATTTCTCACCGAGTTTGGAGAAACCCTGAGCGGCGAAAACTTTGCTTTCGATCTTGTGCTGTAGACTCTGGGCGGCCAGACCGGTCGCATAGGCCTGAAGGGCGTGGATTGATTTCTGTTTGTCCATATTCAAATAATTTATATTTTTATATCGTTCACGATGCAAATATAATAATAATTTATATCGTAAACGATATTTTATAAAAAGTTTAAAAAAAACGCTATTGAGATCAAATGTCCATTCATTTTGAGTAAATTCGCGCCCGATATGTTGAGTTTGTTTACGCAGGGAGGTACCGCAGGTGCTATTTTGATCCTGGCGCTGGTTATCGCGTCAGGATTGTATTTGAGTCGTTTTAAGTTAAAAGGTATTTCTTTGGGTACCACGTGGATTCTTTTCATGGGTATCCTTCTGGGACATCTGGGCCTACGTGTCAACCCCACGATGCTCTCTTTTGTCAAGGATTTCGGACTAATACTTTTCGTGTTCGCGATCGGTCTGCAAGTCGGTCCTGGTTTTTTTCATTCATTCAAAAAAGACGGGCTACCGATGAATCTTCTCGCTGTTTGCCTTGTCTTGTTGGCGGTTGTTACCACTTATATTATACATTTGATCAGTGGTGAGGACCTCGGAACCATGACCGGAATCATGTCAGCTGCCGTGACGAACACGCCTGGTCTGGGTGCCGCGCAGCAAACCCTTGTGGACGCTACTATCGCTACGGGCGGCTCACCGGAAAAGGCGGATGCCGCCTCGGCCGGGATAGCTTCAGCTTATGCCGTAGCTTACCCTTTGGGTGTCCTCGGCGCCATCGCTGTCGTTATCCTTACCAAGTCTTTCTTCAAGATCGATCTGGACAAAGAGAAGAAGAAAGCTGAGGCGACCGATGATGCTGAGGCCAACGCTTGCCGTATCGCATGCAAGGTGGAGAATCCCGCTGTTTTCGGCAAGACCATCCATGAGATTGTCGGCTCAGAGAACAATGACCATCTGGTGATCACCAGGATGATGAGGGATGGGAAAGTCTTTTTCCCGGATCTGGACTTGCCTCTAAAGGAAGGGGATAAACTGTTGATAGTGACTGATCTGCACCACAAGGACAGAACTCCGATCCTTTTCGGGGAAGAGAGTTCGGTGGACATGAATGAGTGGATCACGCCAAATCCCCAGCTTATCAACCGCAGGCTGTCAATCACCAAGTCGAAAATCACTGGTTACAGCCTTCGTAAGCTTGACATCAGGCGCAAGTTCGGAGTCACTGTCACACGAATCCTTCGCTCCGGAGTCCAGCTTACGGCTGATCCGGACATCATCCTTACTGTCGGGGACAGTATTCAGGTCGTCGGTACTGAAGAGGGAATAAACCAATTGGCTAAGATCGTCGGCAACCAGCCGGAGTCGCTTCAGAAGCCTAATCTCGTCCCGATTTTCTTTGGGATAGCCCTTGGAGTAATTGTCGGTATGATCCCTATCAGGTTCCCCTGGATGCCCCAGCCGTTGAAGCTTGGTCTTGCGGGTGGACCGTTGATCGTCGCTATTCTTTTAGGTCATTTTGGCCCCCAACTCAAGATCACAACTTACACTGCTCTCAGCGCCAATCTGATGATCCGTGAGATCGGAATATCCCTTTTCATGGCCGCGGTTGGCCTTGGGGCTGGAGAAACCTTCGTTTCCAGTCTCGTTGGCGGAGGTTATGTCTGGATTCTTTACGGATTGATTATCACCTTGGTGCCGATGACATTGGTCTCGATCGCCGCAAGGGTCTTTTTCAAGATGGATTTCTTCAAGGTCTGCGGTCTTCTCTCTGGAGGAACCACGGATCCAGCCCTGCTCTCTTTCGCGGAGCAGCTCTATGGCGGAAAGATCGCCGTCAATTACGCTACTGTCTACCCTTTGACCATGTTCCTCAGGGTAGTGGCCGCTCAGGTGTTGATTATGATAATGTTATAAAACAAATGATATGAAAAGGAATCTGATATTATTCTTTGTCGCGACAATCCTTGTCTCAGCTTGCGGACAAGGTGACAAGTCTCCTTATGCGAGGAAGGTGTCTGATTATGCCCTTGTGACCATTCCCGCTCCGAATCTTAATGGGATTACGGATAATGGCAAAGAAGTTCTTAATCTGTACAGGTTCGCCGCTGATGAGGTCGACGCGATCTATTGGAAGCAGTACTTCGGGGACAAGAACGCCCTGCTGGAAAGTATTGAGGATCCCAAGCAGAAAGAGTACGTGTCCATCAATTATGGCCCTTGGGACCGTGTTGACGGGCTCTCTTTTGTCGAAGGTTACAAAGACAGGCTGCCTGGAGCTGGTTTCTATCCGGCCGACATGACAGCTGAGGAGTTCGAAGCTATCGCCGATTCTGCCAAATACAGCCCTTACACTTTGATCCGCCGTGCTGACGACGGTTCGTTGAAGGTTGTCTGGTACCACGATGAGTACAAGGAGAGCCTTGAAAAGATCTCCAGTTACCTCACTGCGGCTGCTGACATCACCATCAAACCCAGCGTGAAAGAGTATCTTCTTAAGAAAGCTGAGGCTCTTAAGACCGACAACTATTATGAGAGTGGAAAGGCATGGCTCGAGATGGAGGACAGCAAGATGGATCTTGTTATCGGCCCCAACGAGACCGCTGATGACCAGCTCCTTGGAATCAAGCGCTCCTATGAGGCTTTTGTCCTTCTTAAAAACGTCGAGAGGACAGAGCAGTTGATGAAATACGCTTCCCGTCTTGAGGAGTTCCAGAGAATGTTGCCTGTTGAGGATCAGTACAAGGCTTTCCAGCCTGGAACCAAGTCAGACATATTCTCATGCGACGCGATCTACTACGCCGGTAAAGCGAATGCTGGAATCAAGGTAATCGCCTTGAACCTTCCGTACGACACTGACATCCAAGAGACTCTCGGCACCCGCACGATCCTTCTTGAGAATGTGATACGCCAGAAATTCAACTATGTGATCTCTCCGACCGGGAATGTCCTCCTGGCTTCAGGCGAGCGCGCCCATCTTTCCCAGGATGCTTTCTTCTGGAATATTGTTTTCCGTGAGGTCGCTCATGGTCTTGGAGTCAAGGAGACCATCAATGGACTGGGTACTGTTGAGGAAGCTCTTGGAAGTGAGGCGCTTACATTCGAGGAAATGAAGGGCAATGTGGTTGGCATGTACCTTGTGTGCCAGCTCCAGAACCATATCGCCATGGATCGTCTTTTCACGACTGAGGATGCCTTAACCACCTTCTTCACATCTCTTGCCCGTTCCGAGCGTTTTGGTGAGGGATCCGCTCTTGGCCGGGCCAACACCATCGTGTTCAATTACTTGAAAGAGAAAGGTTCATTTGAGCGCCATCCTGATGGACGTTACACCATCGATTACGCCAAGATGCAATCCGCGATAGGGGAGCTCGCCGCCTTGATCCTTAAAACCCAGGCTACCGGCGACTTCCAGTTCGCCTTGGACTTCGAGAACAAGTATTCCCATAGGGGAGCTGATTTTGACGCTGACCTGCTTAATCTCAACCTTGAGCACATCCCTATGGACATCCGCTTCAAGTTTAAAAAATAGGTAAGGCTTTGCGGTAATACGGCCTAAGCGGGTCGTCGACCGTGACACTTGCGCTGATGACGGGACAGGCTGCGAAAAAGCCTGTCCCGCTTCCGTCTCCACCCCTTATGTTCGTGGGACAGTTGGCTGGTTGCGGGGAAAAGAGCGGAATCGCGGCCATCGCTCCGTTGAGGGTCACGGCCATCAGATAGTCAAAATACTCCTTCGACAGGGTCATTGCCTCAAGTGTCAGGATGTCTCCGGACTCGAGGTATTTGCAACAGTCTCCGTAGAGCTCCTTAAACTGGGAATACTGGGTCAGAGTAGCCAGGGGAAAACCGTTGATGTCATTCCCGTTGAAGTAAATGTCGTCGGTCACTACTGAGAGGTCAAAGGGATAAAAGTTGCCGTTTACTCCAGCTGTGACATAGTAGTAATCAGTCGTTTCCATGTCCCTGCCCCAGATCGCGAGAGTCCAAAGGCTGTCGAGCCCCATTGTCTTGTTGCCGGCGAAAGCGTAGTCAACCTCATCAATCCTGAAGCCGCTTTTGGGCATCATGGCATCCGCCTCATAGATTTCTCCTCCGGTAGTCTGTATTTTCAGATGGTAGTTGCCACCTTGCTCACCATGGAACCCGACCGGTGCTTCGTAAATCCCGGATCCCGGAGCGATCTCGGAGAATTTGGTTTCTTCCTTTCCGTCGTTGATTGTCACAAGAGCTCCAGAGACACTGGAGACTTTAGTGGTTTCCTCAAAATAGGGGACAGTCGTTGATAGATACACTCTCTGGGGACGGTCTCCCTTGTCGGTCAGGACGGCCTCGACAGCAAGTCTCTCAAGATGGTCGTCAGAAGAGCGAAGTCCGGTCTCTTCGGAGCAGGCTATTACAGCCCATACAAGTGTGATTAATATCCCTAAGCGCTTCATTTCCATTAGAATTTAATATTGTAAGAGACCGATGGAATCGCTGTGAAAAGGTAGATCTTGATGGCTTTGGCTTTGTCCTCCACCCGGTCGTGGCTGAAAGCTATGCTCCATGCGTTGTGACGTGAATAGGCGTTGTAGATCGACAGGTTCCACTCTCCGCTCCAGCGCTTGCCTTCAACCCTGCCTGCGGTCCTGTAAGTCAATGACAAATCCATCCTGTGGTAGTCCGGCAACCGGTCACTGTTCCTTTGGGAGTAGACCGGAACCCATGTGCCCATGTACGAGTACCTCCCGACAGGGTAGGTGGTAGGAGAACCGCTGTAGAAAACCCATTCGGACGAGGCGGCTATTCTCTTTGAGATGTCGTAAGTAAGCACAAAGTTAACCGCATGCTCATGATTGAGAGGGGAGCGGTAGGGCTTGCCGTCATTCAGTTCCGGAATATCATAAATCGCCCTGGACCAAGTGTAGGAGACCCAGCCGTTCCATTTGGCGAAATCATACTTAAGCATCAGCTCTGCCCCGTAGGAGTAGGATTTCCCGTATCTGAGGAGCCCTTCCCTGTCGACATTGTCGATCACGATACCTGGGTTTTCCACAAAGTCCACCACGTTCCTCCCGGCCTTGTAGAACCCTTCCGCTGAAGCTTCCAGAGCCTCATCGGCGAAAAGGGCATTGACCCCGAAGGAGAACTGGTCGGAAGTTTGAGGTTTTGTGTTGGGAGATGCTGAGAACCATGTGTCTACCGGGCTGCCGGTGATGCTGATGCGGGCTTGCTGAATATACTGGTTCGACCGGGAATAAGCTCCTTTAAGCGACCAGTCTTTTCCTAAAGCGAGGGATGCGGATAATCTCGGCTCAAATCCGAAATAGGTCTTAATTGTTTCTCCTTTAGGTATTTCCGCAATTTGAGTGAGCTCGTGAGTGAGAGGATCGAAATACCTTTGTGTGGTCCCACCCAGGGTGGTGAAAGAAGAAAACCGAAGACCGTAACGGATGGTAAGGGCATGTATCTTCTGCTCATTCTGAACGTAGGCGGAAGGCTGGACAGCGAATGTCGAAGGCATCACGACATTGTTGACGATCGTGCTGCCTCCTCTTGGCGAGCACTCTCCGGGAGCAAGTGAGAAATATGCCAGCCCCATGCCGGCCTGAACCGTATTCTTCGGGTTCAAGAACCAAGTCCATGCGGCCTTCGCACCACTTTCCCGTATGCTCTGAGTGTAGTCAAACATCGCTTCGCTGATGTCTCCAGAGAGTGTGTTCTTATAGATGGAATTGTAAATTGTCACGTCCGAGGTGAGTGACGGCCCGTAAATGTGGTTCCAACGAAGAGATTGGGTGTGGTTGGCGAATCCGAAATCCATCTGCCCCATGTCAAATTCCTCCATGCTCAGACCGAAAACGTCCCTACCGTCGAACGATCCGAGGTAAAACCTGTCCTTCTCTCCGGCGATCCAGCTTAGCTTTGCGTTGATGTCATAGAAAAACATCTTTGTGTGGTCCGGTAGATTGTCTCCCAGAAGCGGGAAAAAGAGATCCAGATAAGTCCTTCTGCCTGCAGCCATGAAAGACAATTTCTCGGGGACAATCGGGCCTTCCACGAATACTTTGGAAGTTATAAGACCGATTGACGCGTTGCCGCCGAATTCCCTGTTATTACCGTCTTTCCCGCTGATGTCGAGGATCGAGGATATACGGCCTCCATACATTGCCGGGAAGTCTCCCTTGTAAAGTTCGGCGCTCCTGACCGCGTCACTGTTGAACATCGAAAGGAAACCAAGGAAATGTCCGCAATTATAAACTGGAGCCCCGTCCATCAGTATAAGGTTCTGGTCTATTCCTCCTCCTCTCACACTGAAACCAGTCGAACCCTCGCTCGGGGTCTGTACTCCAGGCATCATCTGGATGACACGGATGATGTCGTTTTCTCCCATCAATGCCGGAAGGCTCTTGACTAGAGTGGCGTCGACGCGCTGCTTGCCCATTTGGGGAAGCTTTAACTCATCCCTCTTAGTCTTCGAGAAGACTGTTGCGGCCTGAAGGATCTCCTTGTCCTGAGCCACATCGAAGTCTATTGTGATCGGACCTGAAATGGAGAAGGACTTTTCCTCTGTCTTGTAACCTGTGAATGAACACAGCAGGGTCACTTCACCTTTGTCTAAAGAAAGGGAATAAAAGCCATTGTTGTCTGTGGAAACACCTGATTTCTTGTCCTTTGTGAAAACAACAGCACCTGCGAGAGGCTCTCCGCTTGCGAGGTCACGCACGTGTCCTGAGACGACCGCTTTTCGCCCTTGGCCCAGCGCCGGAGTACATGTCCACGGCAGAGCGGCCCAGAGAGCTGCCAAAATGAACAATATCAGGGATAATCGTCTCATTATTTCTTCGTTTCGTTGACGCGAAGATACAACCATTCCTTCGCAATCCAGTTGCATTCTTTGGGGATATTCATTATATTTGATAATCATAAGTGTGCTCCTATCCATGAGATTGTCACGTGCCATCATTTTGCTTTCGCTGGTTGTCTCGCTGCTGGTGGCGTTGGACATTTGCTGTGGTGGAGCTGGTTTCGGTTTGCCGGAAAAGATTATCTTCCTCAAACTTCGTCTGCCTAGGGTCCTGACGGCGCTCCTGTCCGGAGCCTCTCTATCCTTGGCTGGTCTTCAGATGCAGACTGTTTTTCGCAACCCGCTGGCTGATCCTCACATTATGGGAGTCAGTGCCGGATCAGGTACCGGAGCCGCAATAGCGACTCTTCTCGTTGGAACGTCGCTTCCTGGCGCACTGTCTGGCCTCACGGTTGTGACTGCTGCCTTCGTAGGGGCTATCCTGACTTCAGCCTTTGTCGCCCTTGTGTCTTCCAGGGTAAAGAGTACCATGACTGTTCTGATCTTTGGCGTTATGCTCGGCTTCGTGTTCAGCGCCCTCACATCGATACTTGAATATTCCGCTAACGCTGAGAGCCTTAAGGTTTTCTACAGTTGGTCCGCCGGCAGCTTTGTGGGAACCGGGTATAATGGGATACTGATTATCCTGTCAGCTCTTTCAGCAGGCTTGGTCATGGCCTTGATAAATAACCGCAGGTTGGATGTCGCCCTTTTCGGAGATGAATACTCCGCCCTTGTTGGCGTCAATCCATCTAGGACCAGAAACGTCTCAATGATAGGGAGTTGTCTCATGACTGGGGCTGTAACCGCATTCTGCGGTCCTTTGGGATTTGTCGGTATAGTCGCTCCCCACATCTCGAGAGCCATTGCGGGATCTTCCGTCCACATCAAAACAATCCCAGTCACGCTTCTTGTGGGGGCCGGAGTATCTCTGCTGGCTGATATCTTTTCGCAAGTCTTTCCCTCGCCGCTTCCGGTCGGTAGCACAATGGCGATAATCGGCGCTCCGATAATCATTTATATTCTTTTGCGGAAATGATAAAGGCTTCGAACATAGTAGTTGGCTATTCCCTCACTAGGCGAGCGACGGCAAGCTCTGCCTCCGGCTCGCTGCGCTTCGCGCCCTATCCGGGTAAATGCTCGCCTGAGGTAGACTTGCCGCCGCTCGGGAGTGGACAGACACCTGTCGCCGGGCCTTTGTCCTTCGAATATGCTGACGGGGAGTGCGTCATGTTGCGTGGCCGGAACGGAAGCGGCAAGACGACCCTTATGAAGACCATTGCCGGAATCCTGCCACCGCTGTCCGGGACCCTCGAAATAGGAGGTGTCGCGGTTTTGGTTCCGACCCGTATTCCCAAAGTTAAGGGATTCACTGTCAGTGATTATGTTCGGACTGGGATGCTGGCTGAATCTGGTGCTTTCAGAAAACTTGACAGGGGAGCGGAGAGCCGGGCCCGGGAGGCTATCCGGATAATGGAATTGAACCAATTGGCGGATAAGGATTTAAGCCGGATCAGTGACGGTGAGTTCCAGAAAGCCTGTGTCGCCGCGGCGCTAACCCGCAGGGCGGACGTCCTCATGCTTGACGAGCCCACAGCATTTCTTGACGTGGAGAACAGGGTAATGGTCCTTCAGACCCTTCAGCGCCTTGCTCACGAGACCGGAACCACCATCATCTTCTCTACCCACGACATCCACGACGGTGCGCTTTATTCCGACTCCGTCCTTGCCCTGTAGATTATTTCTTCAGCAGTTCCTCGATGTGCTCGGCGTAGTCGAGGGTGGTGTCGAGATAATAGACGATCTCGGGAACGATCCGAAGCTGGCGGCCGATCTGGCGGCCGAGAGCCCCGCGGATCTCTCCCATGTTGTCATTAAGGGTCTTCATCGCCTCTTCCTGCTTGGAAGAAGGGAATATGCTGACATAGGTTTTCGCGATCGAGAGGTCCGGGCTGACCCGTACCTCACTGACCGTCACCATGGCTCCTCCGAAGAAGGCCATGCCTTTGCTCCTTATGATCTCGGCAAGGTCCTTCTGGATCTCCCTGGCGACCTTGAGCTGTCTTGTCGTGGCCTGTTTCTCCATGATTATATAATATTGATTATGAAGTAGTTCTTCTTACCTTTCTGGGCGAGAATGTATTTCCCGTCCACTATGTCCTTCTCGCTGACCTGGTACTCGATGTCAGTGACCTTGTCCTTGTTGATCGACACGCCGTTCCCGACAGTCATCTTCCTGGCCTCTCCCTTTGAAGGGAAAACCTGGGTCTTGACAGCAAGGAAGTCGAGGATGTTGCAGGGGAGTTCCGAACGGGGAACATCGAAAGTCGGAACACCGGCGAAAACTGCCAGGAAAGTCTTCTCGTCAAGCTTGCGGAGCTCGTCGGAAGTGGAGTTGCCGAAAAGCATCTTGGAAGCGGAGACGGCATTCTCATATTCAGCGGCCCCGTGGATAGTCGTGGTGATTTCCTTCGCAAGGAGCTGCTGGAGGGTTCTGCGGCCAGGATCGGCATGGTGTTCGGCGATAGCGGCGTCGATGGTCTCCTTGTCCAGCATCGTGAATATTTTGATGTACCTCTCGGCGTCCTCGTCGCTGACATTGAGCCAGAACTGGTAGAACTCGTAGGGGGAGGTCTTCTCCGGGTCGAGCCAGATGTTACCCTTCTCTGTCTTTCCGAACTTGAGGGCAGGTGAGGGCGAAAGCGTCGGTCTTGCCGAGGATCCTGCGGATAAGCTCCGTACCGGTGGTGATGTTACCCCACTGGTCGCTTCCACCAAGCTGGAGGCGGCAGCCCTTGTGCTCATAAAGCCAGAGATAGTCATATCCCTGAAGAAGTTGGTAGCTGAACTCGGTGAAGGACATTCCCTCGCGAGACTCGTCGGAAAGGCGTTTCTTGACGGAATCCTTCGCCATCATGTAGTTGACGGTGATATGCTTTCCGATGTCACGGATGAAATTGAGGAAGGAATATCCCTTCATCCACTCATAGTTGTTGACAAGCTCGGCCTTGTTCGGGGCGTCGGAATCGAAGTCCAGGATCTTGGAGAGCTGGGCACGGATTCCCTCGATGTTGTGCTTCAAAGTCTCCTCGTCGAGAAGCTTTCTCTCCTGGGACTTCATCGACGGGTCGCCGATCATGCCTGTGGCACCACCGATGAGGGCGATAGGCTTATGCCCGCATTGCTGGAAGTGCTTCAGAATCATTATGCTGACAAGGTGGCCGATGTGCAGGGAATCAGCTGTCGGGTCGATCCCGACATAAGCAGCCTGCGGGCCTTCCATGAGTTTCTCCTCAGTTCCCGGCATGATGTCCTGGATCATGCCTCTCCACTTAAGTTCCTCTACGAAATTCTTCATCTTCTTATGATATGTTTTCTTTTTGTTCTTTAAATCTCGCGAATTTAGGCAAAATAAGTTAAATTTGCAGGCTGTTGCGAAATTAACAAACTAAAGTATATCAAAGAACATGAGAAAGAAAATCGTCGCCGGTAACTGGAAGATGAACACCAACCTCCAGGAAGGCATTGAACTCGCCAAGGCTGTAGCCGCCAAATCAGTTGAGACTCCCGAGAATGTCGGCCTTATCGTGGCCGCTCCTTTTACCCACCTCTGCGCTGTCGCCGAGGCTGTCAAGGGCTCTAAGGTTGAGGTCTCCGCGCAGAACTGCGCTGACCATGAGAAGGGCGCTTACACTGGTGAGGTCTCAGTTGGCATGCTGACTTCCGTCGGTTGCCAGTGGACCATCCTTGGCCACTCAGAGAGAAGGCGGTACTATGGTGAGACTGACGAGAAACTTGTCGAGAAGGTCAAGCTCGCCCTTGGCGCCGGTCTTGGTGTCATCCTTTGTGTCGGTGAGAACCTCGATGAGAGGGAGGCCGGAAAGCACTTCGATGTCGTGAAGACCCAGATCGAGAATGTCCTGTACAACTTCACAGCTGATGACATGGCCAAGATCATCGTTGCCTACGAGCCCGTCTGGGCCATCGGTACCGGAAAGACCGCCACTGCCGAGCAGGCTGAGGAGATCCACGCTTGCATCCGCAAGGTCCTCTGCGCCAAGTTCGGAGAGACTGTCGCCGAAGACACCACCATCCTCTACGGTGGAAGCTGCAAGCCTTCCAACGCCAAGGAGCTCTTCGCCCAGAAGGACATCGACGGTGGACTGATCGGTGGCGCCGCCCTCAAGGCCGACGATTTCATCGCCATCGCCCAGAGCTATTGATCCTATTAGGAAATATTTGATAGTTAAGTAAATATGAAAAACGCGTAGCTAAATAGGCTACGCGTTTTTTGTTAAGTGTTAACTACCAAATTGTTATGATTTACTTAAGAATACGTACAGTGACGCCTACGGGAGTCTTTTTGTCACCGCACCAGAGCCAGAATGTGTCACCTTGAGCTTTGACGACCTCGAACTTGCCCTTGGCTGATTGCGTGGAACTACCTGAGGACCAGGTGACTGTGGCTTCAAGCTTCTGTCCGGTGGAGGATGGGATGGCTGAGCATGTGACTGTGTAGTAATTCTTCATCGAGTCGTCGAAAACCCGAAATTCCTTTGTGGAAGGGTTGTAGCCAAGCTGCCATGTCGCCGGATCATAGGTATAGATGACCTGCCCGGAGGAGATCAATTCGATGGCTGAGCTCCCTATGAAGGAGCTATCAGGCTCAAGCGTCCTGTTGCAAGAAACAGCGAGGAGGATGGTGAGCGGAAGCATGAATATTCTAAGGAACTCTCTCATCATTGGATCATTATCTCTTTTGAAAGGATATCCTTGGACCCATCCGCATTGTGGACAACAGCTTTAAGGATTCCTGATTTTGTAGGGTGAAAATAACCGCTTCCGTCCACATTGACGGAGATCCCATCGTAGCTCCAATCGACTTTCTTGCCGATGGCGTTGAAAACTCTGAGAGGAAGTCCCACTCCGGAGGGGAAACGTCCTCCAGTCCTGTAAGGGGAAAGATATTCCAGATAGATGTAAGGCTTTCCGCCCTCATGCGAGGCCTTGGTAAGGAAGTCAATTGTCTTGGTGTCTCCAGAGATAGGGCCTCTGTCATATCTGATGTCGACAGTGTAGGCGGTAGTGGGGGAGAGCCCCTCGAGAGTTAGCGAGTACTTGCCTTCTGAATATGGACTTACCTTCACGCTCTTTGTGCCGGAGGATGATTTTCCCCAGCTTACTGTCGCTTCTCCGTCGTAGCCTTCCACATCTGAGACCCAGGTGATGATCGCGGCGTCCTGGTAGGCCTCGACGGATAAATCGCTAGCTGTCGGGACGATCTCGTCGGCATCGTAGACAGTGAATGTGACGTTGTCTCCCTGGATTTTTATCCCCGATATGGCGAACGGAGACAGAGTCCCGTCATTGAATTTGAATGCCGGGGAAGAAAACGGTGAGAATGAGGAAACTGTCCTGAAGGGGAAGAAAGCCTGCCTGACTTCAATGGGGCCGGAAACAGTCTCTACCATGTCTGCACATTCAAATGCTGGATTGCAGTTGACCTCGTTATTCTCCCATCTGTATTCCGCGGTTACATTCTTTTTGGCGTCATCAGACCATCCGGCCTCATGTCCGGACATGTCGACGTGGTAAATAGCGAGACCGCTTCCTCCGATGTAAGCGTCCCATCCTTTCTTCGCCCTGCACTCGAAAAGGAAGAACTCGTCCTTGTTCTCCGGATTCTCGTAGATGAGATAACGTCCGTTCTCGCTGACCGGTTCAAGGGTATAGGTTCCGATTATCATCTGTTCCGGCTTGCCTATCCCGAGAATCTCCCTGTCAAGGGAGTTGTAGGCTGGGGGAGTGTCCCCGTTGTCGTTGAAATTACCGCCGTCCATCAGGGCGGTGACATTCCACATCCCTTTGGCTACGCCTCCGCTTCCTCCCTCATCCGTGTCGTAGTAGTCGGTCAGTCCGAGAGTGTGGCTGTACTCATGGCAGAAAGTCCCTATCGAGCAAAGCCCCCAGACCAACTGGCCTCCGCTGTTCTGGCTCTTGACTGTCAGTTCGGTCGAAAGGGCGTAGGGGACTATTCGTTTGCCGTCCAAGGTGAGGCCGCTTACAGCCCATTGATGAGGCCACATGTAGTCTGAGTCAGCTCCCTCAGCTTCACTTTTGCCTGCGACAATCACGAACACATTGTCTACGATTCCGTCAGAGTCATCGTCGAATTGAGAGAAGTCAACCATAGGATCCGACAGCAGGCAAGCCTCTTTGACGAGTTCCCTCGGATGCTCGTCCTGTCCGGCCTTGTCGTCTGTATTTTTTCCGTAGTAATCGTGGTTTTTTGACAAAGTCACGACAGGACCGATTGTGAAATTAAACTCGTATTGCCCTTGGAACTGGTCATTGAAATAGTCCAGGACACTT